>JBIISW010000034.1:0-19409 GCA_044340865.1 Bacteroidia bacterium
ATATCTTTGATGTTTAGTTTAGATAAATTACAATCACCCGAAATCTTGATATCGTTTTCTCCGCTAGCATCCGCAAATGCATTAATAGAAACGTTTCCATCCATTGCCAAAAAGGTGACATCGTTGATGGCTATCTTTTGGTTTTTAAGAAATAATTTACCAACCAATTGTGACGCTTTAAATTTTTGAAACGATAATTTTTTTAAAATAACCACTAAATTCAATTCTACATTAGGTGGAATAAAAACCAATGATTCTTTTGACTCTTCTTGATTTTTAAATAAGAAATCTTCCAGTTCAATGTTTTGACTAGTTACCGTTGAGTTAATAATTAAGTTAGTTTTAGAATCAAAAACGTATTCTAAAAAATTTGGAATATCTCCGACAATAACAACATCGGAATTTCCTTTGATTAATTTTAAATTTGAAACTTGTAAATTTCTATTTATTAATGTGACGTCTCCTTCAGGAATATTAATTTCTTTTTCAGTTTGTTTAAATTGCGCTTTAATATTTTTTAAAGTAGCGTGTCCATTGGCTATTACGTTTGGACTGAATGCATTAGATTTCAATTCATTTAAGTTTCCTTCTATTTGTGCGTTTAGCAGAATACTTCCTGATAATTTTTGTAAGGTATCGATTGGATAGAAAGAGTTCAATTCTTCTAAATTCGTATTTGCTTCAACATTAAGTTTAATGTAAGGATCATTAAAGTTGGATAACTCAACTTGACCTTTAAATGTATTTGTATTTAAATTGGCGTGTATGTTATTTAATTGTAATACGCTATTATGGTCTTGAATAGTGATACGTCCTTCTAAGTTCACATCACTTAATTTCGTTTTAGTTGGTTTATATGTAATGCTGCCTTGTTTAATGCCAAAGGTTGAGTTCAATGAAAAAGATTTTCCAATTTTGTAATGGCATTCACCATTTGCATAAAATATTCCTTCACTTTCATAATCATTAAATTTAGTTTGGAAGCTTTCTGGCAATAAGGATAGAGTAGAAGCAATGTCTAAATTTTTACCTGTGAAAAGTATGTCGAGTGCTAACAAACTGTCTTTTATTTCAAATGAACCAGAACTGTTTAATAAGGTGGAATTAATTTTAGTGTCTGCTTTTTTGATTTTGAAAAGAGAACCAAGTACTTCTATTTCCGCGTCTAATTTTAGTTGCTTTTCACGAATGTAAGTTGCTTTTTGAATTTGAAATATATTCACATACGCTAAGCCTTTTGTTTTTAAGGTATAATTGGCTTCATTGAATTTTCCGCTAAAAACAAAATCCTTCAGGTGCGTAGAAATTTTTATTTTTTTAGTAGCATTTTTATAATTTAAAAAGACGTTAGTTAATTTAATGTTTTCTAAGGCGAAGGCTAAACTATCACTCGATGGAATAGTGTCTGATGTTTTCCAAATGCTATAATTTTCGTTTCCATATTTGTCAATTTTTAAATTAACTTTTGAATCTTCCAGTTCAATGTTATTAATCGTGTAATTGTTGTTGAATAAGTTTTTGATATTAAATTCTAAGGCTAATCGTTTGGCGAATAGGAGCGTATCTTGCGATTTAAAGTCTTTACTTTCTAAGGCTAAAATCTCTTTAAATTCTAAAGCACATTTTGGAAACGACTTGATTATAGTTAAATCAATGTGCTGCGGTTCAACGGTTATTTTACAATTTAGGTGTTTGTTTAATTCGTTGATGATGATGGCTTTTACATCATCTTCACAAAAATAAACCAATAACGAGCTTATTGTTAGTAAGGATGTCATTGAAATTAATAAACCAAAAAACAGGCGTTTAATAAAGCGTAATACACTAAACGATTTAGAGTTAGGTTCAATATGTTCTTCTGTATTCATGTTAATTATAACGCACTTATTTTAAAATTAAGATTGTTTTTATTAATATAAATAACAGAAAAATTTAATTACAGAAAAGTTAATTATTTTTAAAATGATAACATCCTTTTGTTAGTTGTATGATTTGATTGCTCATTTAAAAAAAAATCAAACCTAAATGGTTTGATTTTTAATATTTTTATTTATTTAATTTAAGAGCGGTCCTTTTTCATACATATTGAAAAGTATTATTTTAAATCATCTAATTGATAAACAGTTTCTAAATCATTATTAGCCTTAATGGTAACATTTAAATCGTTAATAAGGCCATCGTGTATATCATAAACCCAACCATGTATGTGAATTGATTGCCCTCTTTCCCAAGCATTTTGAACAATGGTTGTTTTACCTAAATCGTAGACTTGTTCAATGACATTTAACTGCACTAATCTATTTTCACGTGCTTTTAAATCTTTTATCATTTCTAACTCCTTATGATGGATATGGTAAACATCTTTAATATGCCTTAACCAATTATCAATTAATCCATATTGCTTATTACCCATTGCGGCTATAACTCCACCGCAACCATAATGCCCACAAACAATGATATGCTTTACTTTTAATACATCAACTGCATATGACAAAACGCTTAACATATTCATATCACTATGCACAACCATATTAGCAATATTTCTATGTACAAAAATTTCACCTGGATTAGTTCCTGTAATTTCGTTTGCTGGTACTCTGCTATCAGAGCATCCTATCCAGAGGTATTCTGGTTTTTGACCTTCTGCAAGCTTGGTAAAATATTCAGAGTCCTTATTTAATTTTTCTTCAACCCACGCTTTATTGTTTTCAAACAATTTTAAATATGATTTTTCCATTTTTTAATTTTTTTTATTTGTTATTAATTTGTACTTCTTTTTTTTTGCTAATCTTAGGGAATAATTTTGCGACTACAAAGTAAATTATTAAAGCTGATAATACACCAGTTAAAAAATCAGTTAGTGGAACCATTATAGCAGTATATAACATCATCGAAAATTCAAATTTTCCATCATGCTTGGTTTCTTTAATTTCAGAAGGTTTAATCATATTACTTGCTACCCAAACTAAAATCCCACCAATACAAGCCATCGGAATAAGTTCTAAATATTGTGCAATATAAAAAGCCATGACTAACTTCAAAACACCTTTAAAATATCCTGCTAATGGGGTTCTTGCGCCAGCTTTAATACTTGTAGCTGTTCTTGCTAAAGCTCCAGTACATGGAAAGCCATTAACTAATGGTACAATTATTTGCACTAAACCTTGACCCCATAATTCTTTGTCAGGATTAAATTTAGTTCCTTTATTTTCCGCCATTTTATCAGCCATCGTTGAACATAATACACTTTCTACAGCTGATATAAAGATGATTGCAAATACAAAGTATAATATGTCTACAATAACAGCGCCAGTCATTTCTGGTAAATAAGGTGTCGTAAACACAAAGAAATTATTTGGAATAGAGCCATATAAATCTTTTACTAAAATCAAACCTTTATTTTGTAATACGGTTGCTGAAAGTATTGTTGCTGTTGCAATTGCAATTAGTGGAGCCGGAATAAAAATGGAGATTCTTAATAAGCCTTTTGTTAAAACAAAGGTAAGTACACCAATAAATACTGACCATAAATTTATTTTATCTATGTTTCCAAATGCTATGTAAATATTATGAAGGATTCCACCTTGTATATTTTCATCTTGTCCTAGCATATCTTTAAAGCTTTCAATACCTAAAATATCCTCCATATTTGTTAGAGCAATTGAAGCAGCAATACCTATTGTAAATCCTACGATAATAGAGTTAGGTACAAGTCTTCCGTATTTTCCTAATCCAAAAACACCCATTATCATTAAGATAACGCCCGCGATAATGGATACTAAAATTAAAAACCCATGAGCTTGAGCTGCATTACCTCCGTGTTCAACACCATATTTTACCATTAATGCCGCTATTAAAGGAATAAAAGCTGCAGTTGGCCCATATACTTGATATTTTGACCCCCCAAAAGTTCTACCAACAATACAAGCTAATGCTCCTGCAATAATACCTTGTTCGGGTCTTAATCCCATTGCAATGGCAAATCCCATAGCCATAGGTATAGCAGTCATAGCTACTACTAAACCTGCGCTAAAATCTCTGTAAATAGTGGATTTCCAATTATCTTTCGTCAAGTCTTCCCATCTGCTGTCAAAAAAAGTGAAGAATAATTTTAGACGACCCGTGAAGCTCAACGTTTCTGATGTTTTGTTCATATTTTTATTGTTTTTTTTCTAGTTAAAAAATTGTTTCCATTTTTAACTAGATTGTTTTTGATATTATTAATAACTGATTCATTTAAACAAGACTAGTCGTTTAAATGATACTTCAATATATAATTAAAGTTTTGGAGGTGGGCCTTGCACATTTTTAATCATGGAAACGAGTTTTGATTCCAGTGGATTTAATAAGCAAGAAGTTTGTTTGATAGTATTAAATTCTAAATTTTCGAAGCGAGAAATTAATTTGGCATCCTCATTTAATTCTTTTTTTTCAGTCTCGTCTTCTTCAATATCTATTTCGCTTAAAACAATCGAGTTTGTTTGTTTTAATAATTTGAAAGTAGCATGAAAAGAGTTGAAAAATATACCAACTAAACAAATAAAAAAAAGTAAATAGGTTAGTTTTTTTTTCATTGGTAACAAAGATATTCTAATTTTTAAAATTCATAGGCATATTCAATCCCTAAAATGTAAATATTTCTTAAATCACTGACATTGAATTCATTTTGATATAAATAATACATGCCAAAATCTTGTTTTGTGTTAATTTTATATGTAAAACCGCATTGATAGCGTTGTCTATGAAAAGCTAAATTGTATTCTGGACTTCTAGGGTCATTTAATTGAAGGCGATATTCTCCTGATAAGGAAACAGACCAAGCGTTGTTAATATCGTATTTAACGCCAATTTTATGTCGAGAAAAATATTCAATAAAATGACCATTTGCACTTGTCAAGAAATCTTTTACCTCCGCCTGAAAACGGTGACGATAATTTACCCCAAATAGGTTAAAACTTTTTTTAAGTTGAATGTCCCATTGTAGTCTATTTCTAAAACTAATTGGGTTATCATATTGAAACTTTTGAATTTGACGATAAACCAAAGCGGTTTTTATTTTTTTAGTGAATGAGTATTCTATCCCAATTTCTGAATACATCAAATTGATTTGAGAATAATTTTCTTTTAATCGGAATTCTTCAGAAAATAGTAAGGCAGTTTTTTTATTTATTTTATGTTTAAAAGATAACGTGTTCCACATACCAGCATCATGAAATACTTTTTGACTTACTAATCTATTTGATAATAGAAAAAAAAGTATATAAAATAGAGTATGTGATGTATTTCTCAAATACGATCTACTTTAAAATGACAATATCAGATAAAGTAACTTGTTGTTTTGCACTTTTTATTTCAATTTCTTGAATAACAGCCCGTGTTGCTGCTGGATCGGAAGAGGATGAATCTTTTGATACGGACCATATTTTATATTTCCCTTTTCGTAAATAAGGAAAAATAAATGAACCATCATACGATGTTTTCACATTATCTCCAACTGTTGTTTCATTGCCATAGGAGATATATACATTTTCACCTTGTTCGTAATATTCACTCAATAAAATAGTATATGATAAATCGTAGTTCTTTACATAAACTTTACCTGTAATACTAGCCTTTCCTCCTGGTCCAGCTTCTTTTTTACAGGCGCTAATTAAACAAACTGTTAGTAGTGAAACAATGAGTAATTGTAATTTAGCCATAATTAGTAAGGTTTTTAGGTCGGTGTTTTAATTAATAAACATGTAAACAAAGTACAATTTATAAAAAATATTTATTTTTTAATGTTTTAAATACTATTTTTAAAATAATTAATTTAAATAAGAATGATTTTAATATTAAATTATCATTAAATTTAGGTATGCTCAAAATCAAACAATGTATTACTTTGTACCTAAGTGTAATGTGTTTACCCTTTTTTGGGCAATGGAATCCTAATCCAACGTTTAACACAGCCATTGTTATTCAACCAAAATCGCAAAAAAACATTCATTGTATTAGTGATACAAAAAAAGGTGCTATTTGTGTGTGGGATGATAATAGAAATAGTCTTGTTTCTTCAACCGATATCTTTGCACAACGCATCAAGTCAAATGGAATTGAAAAATGGAATACCAATGGAATTGCTATTTGTACCGCTTCAGGTATTCAGAAATCAAACAACATTACTTCGGGAGGTTCTGACGGTAGCTCTATAATTACATGGGAAGATGGCCGTAACGGAAATTATGATATTTATGCACAAAAAATTGATTCTTCTGGTAATTTATTGTGGGGTGTTAATGGAGTAATTGTCTGTAATGCTTTAAACAATCAGAAAAATCCTAAAATCGTGAGCGATGCTTTAGGCGGAGCAATTATTGTTTGGGAGGATTCTGCCAATTTTTATTTTGACATTTACGCCCAAAGAATTTCTTCTGCGGGAATTCCACAATGGACTACAAATGGAGTCTCCATTTGTAACTCGCCCAATCAACAGCAGAACCCCACCTTAGATTTAGATGGATTAGGAGGTGCTATTATTACCTGGCAAGATAAGCGCTCCAATGTGGATTATGATATTTATGCGCAAAAAATAAACGCAAACGGCATAACGAATTGGGCATTAAATGGAGTTATTATTTGTAACGCAGTTAACACACAAAACAATCCACGAATAGAACCAGATGGATTGAATGGCGCTATAATTGCATGGGTTGATAAACGGAATGCGATTCATAACGATATTTACACACAACGGATAAACGCTTCTGGTTTGGTGCAATGGGTAACTAACGGTGTGGCAACTTGCACAGCTTTAAATAATCAAAGTGCAATCGATTTGAAGTATTTAGGGACTGCTGGTGTCTTATGCACTTGGAAAGATGACCGAATTTCATCTACGCAAATTTATACTCAGCTTATCGATTTGAATGGAGTAGCTCAGTTAACAAGTAATGGCATAAAGTTATCCAATGGTTTAAAAGCCATTAATCCTAATACCGTGAAGGACGCCATGGGTGGTGCAATCATTGCTTGGCAGGATTCATCTGCATCTGGTTGGGATATTAAATCTCAAAAATTAAATGCTTCTGGGGTTTCGCAATGGCCAAGTGGCGGAGCTTTGGTTTCAAATGCTGTTTACGATCAAGTGGCGACAACGCTTATTGGCGATGGCACTGGCGGTGCCATTTATATTTGGGAAGACGAACGTAACACCACCAATACTGAAATATATGCACATCATTTATTTTTTACAGGAACTGAAATAGTCGGACTTAATGAGCAGTTCTCTAAACAACCCATTGGGATGACATATCCTAATCCAGCATCGGAGTGGGTAGCGTTTCAATTTTCTGATGACCAAATTAATCAATCTTGCAAGCTAGATTTAATAGATGCAACGGGGCATTCAATTTATAAAGAAATTGTTTTAACAAACGAGAATAAACTTAATTTACTTGATTTAAAGTTAAAGAATGGTCTGTATATTTATACGGTTAACTTTGAAAATGGGACACAATTAAACGGTAAATTCATCATTGCAAACTAATTTTTTTATGAAGAACATCATTTGTTTATTTTCATTGTTATTGATTTCGATGGCTACTTTTTCGCAAGGCAGAAAAGAGGCAAGAAAGAATAAATTAAAAACTTCTGTGACAAGCATAACGGAAAACGGCAAAACTTTTTTTGAAAGTAAAATAGTATTTGATGCCAACGGAAATCAAATTGAAAAAACTGATTACAATAAAGAAGGACAACTTAAAAGCATCAATAAAATTAAATATAACGACAATGGTGATGAAATTGAAGACTCGCAATACGATGCTACCAATAAGTTAGTTGAAAAAAAAATCATTAAATACAATGCACTCGAAAATAAAACTGAAGAACAGTTTTTTGATGCACTTGGTAAGTTAGTAAAGAAACATATGTATACATATGATGCTAAAGGTTTGAAAACAGAACGAAAGACCCTTGATGCGGAAGGAAAAGTGATCTCCATCAAAAAATACGCATACACAACACGGTAACTTATGAAACTTTTGATTGATAGTGCTTTAAATGAATTTCATCCAATTACATTAGATGAAATGGACGCTGTTAAATTAATGGATAGAACTGACACAAAGTTTATTTTTCATATCAATCAATTGCCCGAAATTTTAAATCGTGCCAAATTATATTATAAAGTATTTGAAATAAATAGCAAACGTATCAGTGATTATAAAACCTTGTATTATGATACACCAGATTTAGATTTATATAAGATACATCATACTGGAAAGCTAAATAGATATAAAGTAAGACACCGCACCTATATTGATTCTGATTTAGGTTTTTTGGAAGTGAAATACAAAAACAATAAAGGGAAAACATTTAAAAGTCGAATTAAAGAGCGTGAACCATTGTTTAGTTGGAATGAAAATTCCGTTGTATTTCTTCAAAAGAAAACACCTTATCTTGCAGATCATTTGCAACCTACCTTGTGGGTAAATTATTCGCGTATAACATTAGTCAATATTGAATCCAAAGAAAGACTTACTTTAGACTTAAATTTACAATTTATAAACGGCAATCAAGAGCAAAATTTGGAGACATTAATCATTGCCGAAGTGAAACAAGAAAAAGCAAAAGGCTCGCCATTTGTAAACATTATGAAACAGCTACACATTCGAGAAGGCTCACTTAGTAAATATTGCATGGCTATGGCTTATACAGAACCAAGTATAAAAACCAATCGTTTTAAACAAAAATTATTATCCATTAAAAAAACAATTAACTATGATCGCACTACAAATTGAAGACGTCATCACACCTGATACATCTCTGGCAATCCAAGATTTTATAATTAAGTTCGGTGTTCGATTTTTAATCAACATGATGTCGGTGTTTGTTTTGATTCGTTTTATCTATTTTAAAATCAATAAACATCGCGAATTATTTTTTACCTATTTTATTTTTAACCTCATTATTTTTTTAATGTGCTTCTTTCTTAATAAGGTAAAAATAAGTATGGGCGCTGCCTTTGGCTTGTTTGCTGTATTTGGCATGTTACGCTACCGTACTGAAGATTTAAGTATTAAAGATATGACGTATTTATTTTTGGTAATTGCTATTGGCTTAATGACTGCGGTTATTAAGTTAGAGGATATTGCTTATTATTACGAGTTTGTATTTATAATTGTAGTGAATGCCTTTATATTATTACTCACCTATTTATTAGAAAGTAATGCCTTGATGAAGCAAGAAACCGCTAAGCAAATTATTTATGAAAATATTGAACTGATAAAACCAGAAAAGCGTGACGAATTAATGGCTGATTTAGAAAGCCGCACAGGTCAAAAAATTAACCGAATTTCAATAGGTAGAATCGATTTTTTAAGAGATACCGCACTCATCAAAATTTATTTTTACGAAGAATAATTAATAAATGTTCAACTGTTTTTTTATAAATAGCTAAAAATAAGCTAATTATATTTTTGTCTAATTTGTTTAAACTAAAAATTTAATTTTTTTTAAAAAATAGTTGTTTTTTTCTTTGCAGATTTAAAAAAAGCGTTTATATTTGCACCCCGAATATGGGAGATTAGCTCAGCTGGTTCAGAGCACCTGCCTTACAAGCAGGGGGTCACAGGTTCGAACCCTGTATCTCCCACAGCAAAAAGCCTTACAATTGTAAGGCTTTTTTTGGTTTTAATAATCTGTATTAAATCTCTATCCGTGTTTCAACAAGGTATTCAGTACGCTTTGTTTTTGTTGTTTTAAGTGTTGTAAATCGCCTTGCTCAATAATTTCTCCTTTATCCATGATAATAATGGAATCAGCGTGTTCGATGGTGGTTAAACGATGGGCAATGATGATAGAGGTTCTGTTTTTGGCCATTTCAACCGATGCTTTTTGAATCAGCTTTTCTGTTTCCAAATCAATGGAAGAGGTGGCTTCATCTAATACAAAAATGGGTGGATTATAAATATAAGCTCGTACAAAAGCAATTAACTGCCTTTGTCCTGAAGATAAGGAGGCTCCTCGTTCATTAACTTGGTAATGATAATCGTTTGGTAATGCCATGATAAAGTCATGCACTCCAATTTCTTTGGCTGCTAAGATGACTTTGTCTTTAGTTATGAGCTCGTTGTGCAGTGTAATATTGTTTAAAATAGAATCATTAAATAAAAACACATCTTGCAGCACAACACCCACCGATTGCCTCAAGGCATTCAGTTGATAATCTTTAATTGATAAATCATCCAATAAAATCTCACCTTTGTTTATATCGTAAAATCGACTGATTAAATTAATGATACTTGATTTTCCTGCTCCAGTAGCACCAATAATACCAACTGTTTTACCACTTTCGATAATAAAGGACACATTTTTTAAAATGTAATTATCTGTGTTATAAGCAAACCACACGTTTTTAAACTCAATCTTACCTTTTAGATGTGTTGCTAATGTGGTTCCATAATCTTCTATCACTTCGTTGGTATCAATGACTTTAAAAACACGCTCAGCTGCTACAACGCCCATTTGCAAAGTGTTTAATCGATCGGCTAACATTCTAATGGGTCTAAAAACCATGTTAATCATCATGATAAAAAACGTAATGTCTCCTAATTTAATATTATAGGTATTGGCATTAACACCCGCAAACCATATAAATAGGGCAATAGAAACTGCTGATAAAATTTCAACCACTGGAAAGAAAACGGAGTAATACCAAATAGAACGGATGTTCGCTTTTTTATGTTTATCATTGATTTCTTTAAATTTTTCGTATTCAATGGTTTCTCTATTAAATAATTGAACAATGCGCATGCCCGTAATATGCTCATTGGTAAAGGCATTGAGGTTAGCAACAGCATTTCTTACTTCTGTAAATGTTTTTTTTACACCATTTTTAAATAAATTGGTAGCAACAAATAATAATGGTATGCTACTTAATGCTACCAAGGCAATAGCCCAGTTGGTATAAAACATGGCACTGATAAAAATGACAAGCATTAATATATCCCCGCAAATCACAATAAAACCTTGAGAAAAAACATCGCTTAAACTTTCAATGTCTGAAACCGCTCGTGTAACAAGAGTTCCAACGGGTGTAGTATCGAAGTAGGTATTCTTTAATTTTAAAATATGAGTAAATACTTGTGATCGTAAATCTTTCACAATGTTTTGTCCCAACAAATTAGTTAAATTGATGTTTAAAAATTGGAGAAAAGCTTCTATCAACAATACACCTAATAATAACAATCCCATGCGGTTGATGTAGTTTGTTTTTTCTAAGTCTTGTAAAAAATGGGGGTCAGTTGCTGAAGTGGCTCCAACGGTATTAAGCATGTTGTTAATTAATAACGGTCGCACAATGGCTAATGCCGAAAGTGTTATGGTTATTAATATAGCCGAAATAAATAAGGATTGATAGGGTTTACTGTACGATAGAATTCGTTTTAATAAACTGATATTTAATTTTTTAGTTGGAGTAGGTGTTGCTGACATTAACAAAAAATAGATTGTGGGTAAGTTATTTCTGTTAAATATAATGCATGAGCATTAACCGACATGCCGGCATCAGATCTGTTTTTATTTTCAATAATGGTTTTAAAATCTTCCAATGTAATTTTTCCTTTTCCAACTTCTAGTAAAGTGCCAACAACAGCTCTTACCATGTTTCGTAAAAAACGATTGGCTGTTATTTTAAAAACTATGTCGTGTTCATTGAGTTTAATCCATTGTGCAAAAATCACATTGCAATCATTGGTTTTATTTTGTGTGTTGAATTTACTAAAACTAGTAAAATCAACAACGGATAATAAATAAGTGGCTGCTTCGTTCATCAAAGTTATATTCAAATCGCCATATACAAATAAAGATGATTGAAATAAAAAAGGATTTTTATAAGAATGAATGTGGTATTCGTAGGTTCTAAATTGTGCGTCAAATCGAGCACTAGCATTATCCTCAACTAAGTATATTTTTTTAATAGCGATTTCGAAAGGTAAAATTTTATTTAATTTATAAATATAATTAGTACCCGACTCGTGTAAATCTGTTTTTTGACAATCAAAGTGCGCATAGTAATCTTTAGCACTTACACCTGCATCTGTTCTACCACAACCAACTAGTTCGATAGGTTCAGAAAAAATAATACTTAGCTTTTCTTGTAGAATATGCTGTATGGTGAGTTTAGTATTATCTTGTACTTGCCATCCATTGTAGCTGATTCCGTTATAAGACAATTGTATAAAATAGCGCGGCATGTGGGTAAAGATAACAATTAAAAATTATTCGATTAAACCTTCTTTTTCTCGTTTTCCATAATCTAAAATCAAAAAATAATACGTTAATACGCCAAAGGCATACATGATGGAGGTAATTAAAAAAATAGAAACAAACTCATAATTTTTACTAAACATAATTTTGACAAAAAAACCACTCAACACCCAACTGCCACTCCAAATGGCGGCTGTTAGGGCACTCGTTATTTCTCTGTTTTTTTTACCAACATAATTCATCACTAATTCGGAAGTCATTGGCCCAGCCATATTCATAAGTGGTTGACGAAGTAAATAACAAGCAATAGCAATATATAACGCTACAGTGTATTGACTATATAATTGCGTTGTGGCCAGAGCAACCAATGATATGATAGCTAATGCCTGAGTAGTTGGTATGGCGATTTTGTAGCCAATGTTTTGTTTTATTTTTGGCACTAACAATGCTCCCCAAACAACTAATACAGCCGCGATAGCACTCACAAACGAAAAACTGCCTTTATCAAAATGATGCACTTTATCGAAAAACAAACTGATGAAAGGAATCGTTAAGCCTGCACCTGTTGCTATAATAAGCGTAGGAACTAAACCTTTGATAATTAAAAACCAATCGTGTTTAATGGGTTTAGTTTTCTTTTTTGTGGGATCATCTACTACTTCAACGATCTTTACTTTACTCATAAAGTAAATGCCGCCAAATCCTAAAATAGAAAATATAATCAAGATGCGTTCTTCGTTAAAAAAAAGTGGATTAATTTTATCTAGTACGGCAATTAGCACACCACTTAATACACCTGCAAAACTCCATGTACTATAACTCAGTGAAATGCCTGCTGTATGTTCTTTTAGTTCAGAGTTTCGTAAAATGTAAGGTGTTATCGGTATTTGCATGAGGGTGAATGATGCTCCCCAAAGTAATAAGGACGCATAAATACAATACGTTAATTTTAATGAAATACATAACACAGATGTTAAACCGAATAGTGGAACTAAGATAGCAGATAAATTAAAAAAAGGTTTTAGCACTTTTCCTTTGATCATATTGCCAACAGGAATCGCTAATAAAAATACACCTAAAAAACGCACTGTTAAAAATAATGCAATTTCTTCGTTTGAATATCCTTTTCTATCAAGGTATAAAGGTAAAATAAGCATGAATGTACAATTAACTAATTGTATAAAAAACTCAGCAACGATAACGTTTACGATTGCTTTATTGAGGTGCTGGTATTCTTTTAGAAAGGAAAACATGATTAACTATGTTCGGTTATAATTGATATGTATGACTTAATTTTTTCTAAGTCTTTTGGTTCAAATGTTTCAAAATCACCCTGATGATTAAACCAAGTTAATTGACGTTTGGCATATCGTCTCGAATTTTGTTTAATTAAATCAATGGCTTCTTTCAACGTAATCTCATTTTCTAAGTAACTAAAAATTTCTTTGTAACCAACCGTGTTAAGGGCGTTTAATTCTTTTTTTGAATGTAAGGATTTTACTTCTTCAACTAACCCCGCGGCAATCATGTGGTCAACACGTTGGTTAATGCGCTCGTATAGCAACGTTCGCGAGGTGTTAAGTAAGATGGGTATCGGATGAAAGTTTCTTGTTTTTTTATGTTTAGTTCTGTATTCCGAAAATGGTTTTCCTTTATGCATACAAACTTCCAGTGCTCGCATCATGCGCTGTGGATTGTTGAGGTCAACTTCTTGATAATACTTAAAATCCCTTTGTTTCAATTCGTCTTGTAAAAATGTAATTCCCTTTTCGGTATACTGTTTTATTATTGTTTCTCGAATGTTATTGGGAATTTCTTCAAATTCATCTAATCCATTTAAAATAGCATTGATGTATAATCCAGAACCGCCAACTAAAATAAGTAATTCATGTTTTGTAAATAATGAATCAATTAATGCAATGGCTTCTTTTTCATATTCGCCCATATTATAAATGTCATCAATACTTTTATGATTTATAAAGTAATGTGTAACACCTTCCATTTCTTCAACACTTGGCTTAGCGGTACCAATACTCATCTCTTTATAAAACTGACGCGAATCAGCAGAAATAATTGGGCAATGATAGTGTTTAGCTAATTGTATCGAAAGAGCTGTTTTTCCGACGGCTGTAGGTCCTGCAAGTATAATTAAATGTCGATTCAAGGTTAAGGCTAAAAAATAAATTCTATTTGGTGTTCTGGATTGGTGACTTTACTACTTTTTTTTGTGCCGTTTATGTCTGCATGCACAATATTAATTTGTTGAGGTAAATAATCATACAACAAGTGCGTCTCAATGCTTATTTTTTTTGGAACTGCACAATTTTTTATTTCTAAGTAAGTCCAAATGGCTTCTTCTTCTTTTTCATACCCTATAAAATTTAGTACTTGTGTTTTAGAATTGACCTGTATTGCTAATCGTTTGCTGATATAATGTAATAGTACCGAATCGGTTTCTGCTTGATGCTTTGGATGTAATAAGTCAATATTTTTTTTAGAGGTCCGTTGCAAAGCATCTTCCAAATCGTTGCTAAATAATTTAACGCTTACTTGTAAGGTCTGTTCTTTTTGTTTGTAATTTAATTCAACAACACTCACATAAAACGGGTGTTTAATTCTGTGAAATGAGCTCATCAAAAGCAATAGAATAGCAAACAAGCTGTATTTTGCCACTTGTGTATTTTTTGTGAATTTATGACTAAAGAATTTTAAATTTAGCACACACAAAAATAACATTTTTTATGGATGAATTTTATATTTGGTTTAGCACGGGCTTCACACATATATTAGATTGGAATGGTTATGACCATCTATTATATGTGATGGCGCTTTGTGTGGCTTTTACCTTTAAAGAATGGAAAAAAATAATAGTGCTCATCACGGCATTTACCATAGGACATTCGTTAACCTTAGCAGCTAGTGTGTTTGATGTGATTGTAATAAATCCGAGTTTAATTGAAACAATCATTCCGTTTACAATCATGGTAACCTGTGTATTGAATATATATCATATCTATAAAAATCATTTGATGCTTAAATCAATACAATATGCATTAGCATTAAGTTTTGGCTTTGTGCACGGCATGGGTTTTTCGTATCTATTAAAGTCGCTTTTAGGAAGACAAGAAAGTGTTTTTTTACCATTAATTTCTTTTAACCTCGGACTCGAAATAGGTCAGTTAGTAATTGTTTTGGGAATGGTATTAGTGTCTGTTTTTTTATTTACATTTACTCAATTCAAAAATAAATATTGGGTATTCATCATATCTTTATTTGTTTTTTTTGTGGCTTTATTCATTTTTATACAACGTTTAATTTCTTTATATCATGAGTTTTAAATTTAATTCTATTGTCTTTTTTTCATGCCTATCTGTGTTTGCAACGGCTCAAAATTCTAAAAACAATCCTTTGTCAAATCATGGCAACAAGTTTGAACAATTAGGTGGTATTTTGCCTACACCAAATGAATACCGTGCTGCTTCTGGTGCACCTGGAAATAAGTATTGGCAACAGCGTGCTGATTATTCAATTGACGCTACCTTAAATGAAAAAGACTTGATGTTGGTTGGAAAGGAAACAGTAACGTATATCAATAATTCTCAGGATAAATTAAATTATCTGTGGATGCAATTAGATGAAAATATTCATCAGCCAACTGCCGATAATAATTATTTTGATGAAAATAAAATGGGTCAGCCTTTTGATGAGGATCAAATCAAAAGTTTAGATGTAAAAGAAAAACTGAAAGGTTTTGGGATTCAAATTTTGGCTGTCACAGATGAGCTCGGAAATCCAATGAAATATACGATCAATCAAACAATGATGCGTATTGATTTACCAAAGGTTTTAAATGGAAATTCAAAAATGAAGTTTGTTGTAAAGTGGCAATATAAAATTCCAAATAGAAATACCATTGGTGGCAGAGGAGGTTACGAATATTTTCCAGAAGATGACAACTATTTATTTACAATGTCGCAATGGTATCCGCGCATGTGTGTGTATAGTGATTTTCAAGGATGGCAAAATAAACAATTTACTGGGCGAGGAGAATTTGCTTTGGTATTCGGGAATTACAATGTAAAAATGACAGTTCCTTCTGATCATGTTGTCTGTGCAACAGGTGAATGTCAAAATTATGCGCAGATATTAACGCCCACGCAAATGCAACGTTACACAAAAGCTATTTCAAACTATTCTGATGTTACTGAAATTATCACACGTGAAGAATGCACAGCAGCAGAAAAAAATAAATCAGCAACCACTAAAACCTATGTATTTAAAGCGGATAGCGTAAGAGATTTTGCCTGGGGATCATCACGCAAATTTATGTGGGATGTTATGCCAGTTAAAGTAGAAGGTAAGAAAGTGTTGTGTATGAGTTTTTACGGAAAAGAAGCTTACGGTTTATATAGAAAGTATTCTACAAAAACAGTGGCGCACACTATTAAAACGTATTCGAAATACACAACTGCTTATACCTATCCTGTAGCGCAAAGTATCGAAGCTGCTCAAGGTATGGAGTATCCAATGATTTGTTTTAATTTTGGAAGAACAGAAAAAGATGGCACCTATACCGAAGCGACTAAATATGGGATGATTGGAGTTATTATTCATGAAGTTGGACATAATTTCTTTCCAATGATTATTAATAGTGACGAACGTCAATGGAGTTGGATGGATGAAGGATTAAATACATTTGTACAGTTTTTAACAGAGCAAGAATTTGATAACAATTACCCTTCCAATCGTGGACCAGCTTATAAAATGGTTGATTATTTGAAATTGCCAAAAGATCAATTAGAGCCAATCATGACCAATAGTGAAAACATCATTCAATTTGGACCTAATGCTTATGGTAAACCTTGCACAGCATTAAACATATTAAGAGAAACTGTTATGGGAAGAGAGTTGTTTGATTTTGCATTTAAACAATATTGTAATCGTTGGGCATTTAAACATCCTGAGCCTGCCGATTTTTTTAGATCGATGGAAGATGCAAGTGCGGTTGATTTAGATTGGTTTTGGAGAGCTTGGTTTTTTGATACGGAGCCAGTGGATATTGCTTTAGATTCTGTAAAAGCCTATACGTTTATTAATAATCAGAAAGTGCCAACAAAGTTGGATACGATTCGCATGTATCCTAAACCAAAAGACATAGAATACATTTCACGATTAAGAAATAAAGAAGAAGGTATGAAGTTTTTGGTTGATGTAGATACAACCTTACGTGATTTTTATTTTCACTACAAGCCTGAAGTAAGAACAGCTCTTGAAAAGAAACCAATCAACCGTTTCCAAAATTTAGAAGCAGTGAGCGATTCTTCTTTTGCAAGCATCAAAGACAAATTTGTATACGAATTATTTTTCGCAAACAAAGGCGGCTGTGTGAGTCCATTAATTATTCAATGGAATTATAAAGATGGAACATCTGACATTGATAGAATTAACGCTTATATATGGCGTAAAAATGAAAAGAATGTTATTAAAACATTCTCAAAAAATAAAGAGGTGGCATCGATTCAAATAGATCCTTATAAAGAAACAGCCGACATTGATGAAAAAAATAATACATGGAATATAAAGGAAACACCAAGTCGATTTGATGTTTATAAATCTAAATCTGTTGGTCGTGGTCAAAGTGTTGGTGGAAATCCAATGCAACAACAAAAAACGAAATAGTATTATTTAAAAACTACATGCAGATTTTAAAAATCAGGTGGTATCAAATTAAAAGAGATCTTGGAATTTTAGTTTTTCCAATCGTTGTTGGTCTATTTGGTTTATCTTTTTTTGCATTCAATCACGAAAAGCAAATTGGTCATTATGTGGCGATGGCTATTGTTTATTTGTTTTATCATTTTCATAAAACAAGAACAGATATTCCTTTTGCCGAAAAACATTTCGTTCATCCTAAGCAACAATTTATTTTCGAATACCAATTAGCGGCTTTGCCTATTACATCAGCCTGTTTGTTTTCAAGTTATTGGTATAGTTTCTTTTTGATTCATTTAGTATTATTCGGTATTCCATTCATTACCATTAAAGCCCTGAAACCAGCTAAGTTTATGCTCATTTCAAAATGGTTAAAAATAGATTTCGTTTTTATTTCTGGTATACGAAAACATTTTTTCTCATTACTCATTTTAATTATAATATCACTTATACTAAGTTTTGTAAAACTGTTTCCGCTAGTTACTTTATTTTTAGTTAATTCCATCCTATATAGTTTTTATGATACGAATGAAAGTGTTCAGCTTTTACAAAGTTCTAAAGCAACGCCTAAGCAACATGTAAATCAAGTGTTTTGGTCTGGCGCCATTAAATTAATTGCTATAAATGTGCCGGTTTTATGTATTAATACGTTGTTTCATTTCGACCTACTTTTTTTTAATGTATTTTTTCTGGGGTATTCACTATTACTGCTATCAACTGTTATTTCATTAAAGTATGCAGCTTATACATATCATTCGGGATCAACTAAATTCCAAGTTAAATTAATGATTATGAGTTTGGGTTTAGTGATGCCTTATTTATTACCAATTGCCATTCTATTTTATTTCCAATCTAAAACAGACGCTATCAATAATTTAAAAACATATTTAGATGATTTCAATTAAGGAGTTAACATTTTCGTACAGCACCAAACCTGTTTTAGAGAACATGACCATAGACTTTGAAGAAAATAGTGTGCATGGCATCGTTGGATTGAATGGGAGTGGAAAAACAACTTTTTTTAATGTGTTAACTGGATTTTTAGCGCCTGATAAAGGTTCTATTACGAATAATGGAAAGCCAATTAAGAAGCAAGACATCGCCTATATCGATGCTGAATCTTTTTTTTATCCAAAAATTACGGCTCAAGAATTTTTGTCGGTTTTTCCGATGACAAATGTAAAGTATAATGAAATTGAACTTGCCACATTATTTAAGTTGCCGTTAGATGAGTTTATTGAAAATTATTCAACAGGAATGAAAAAGAAATTGCTTATTCTATCGCAATTAAAACAAGATAAACACATTTTTGTTTTTGATGAGCCCTTTAATGGCTTAGATATGGAATCGAATAAGGCATTACAAATCATCATTGAGATTTTAAATAAAAAACAAAAAACAATTTTCATCGCTTCACATATCATAGAACCATTGTATACCATTTG
>JBIISW010000148.1:0-5762 GCA_044340865.1 Bacteroidia bacterium
GCGCTAGCAAATCATAAAGGTTCAGCGTTTGGCTCTATAAACGAGGAAAAACAAAACCCTCAACAAGTTTTCGAAAATAATTTATTCTATGCGTTAAATTTATTAGATGAAGATAAACACATATTGGTAGAGGATGAATCTCAATCGATTGGTTTTAATAAAATTCCGCGAGGTTTTTGGTTGCAAATGAAAAAAGCACCCATCATCAAACTTGAAGTTCCTTTTGAATTGCGTGTGCAAAAATTAGTGCAAGACTATACAACAACAAATATCGAGGCACTAAAAATTTGCATTAAAAAAATTGAACAAAACTTAGGAACGCAAAACGCCAATCTATGTTTGAATTATTTAGATGAAAATAATTTAACAGAGGTAGCTCGTTTAACTTTAAAATACTATGATAAAGCTTATTCATTTACTTACAATAAAAAAACATCTCAACAAATAATCCCTTTAGTTTTAGACACCATGAATATTGAAGAAAATACTTTAAAACTAAAAATGGCGCTAAAATCATTAACTATTTACAATGCAAATTAAATTAACTCAGTTCAGCAAAGCCTCTGGTTGCGGTTGCAAAATAGCACCAGCAGTATTAGAAGAAATACTGAATGGTTGCAAAACAGATTCTGTTTTTAAAAATTTATTAGTTGGTAATGATTCGAAAGATGATGCCGCTATTTATGAAATAGATAATGAAAATTGCATCATTAGCACCACTGATTTTTTTACACCAATAGTAGATGACGCTTTTGATTTTGGTAAAATTGCGGCATCAAACGCTATTAGTGATATTTATGCCATGGGAGGAAAACCATTAATGGCCATAGCTATTTTGGGTTGGCCAACAGATAAATTACCAGCAGCTATAGCGCAACAAGTGATAAAAGGTGCGCAAGAAATTTGTAAACAAGCGGGCATTCCTTTAGCGGGTGGACATAGTGTGGATACGCAAGAACCATTATTTGGATTAGCCGTAACCGGAATTGTAAAAAAACAAAACATCAAAAAAAATAATACGGTTAAACAAAATGATGTGTTATATATTACAAAACCTCTAGGAATAGGCATTTTGAGCACAGCGTTAAAAAGAGGAATGTTATCAGATGAAGATTATTCCATTTTACTAGAAGAAACAACAACTTTAAATAGCATTGGAGAAAAACTTGGAGACTTACCTTTTGTAAATGCAGTAACTGATGTCACTGGATTTGGCTTCATCGGTCACTTATTAGAAATGCTAGCAAATACATATCATTCGGCTATAATTGAAAAAGAAAATATTCCAATTATTAACGCAGCCAAAGAATTTGCATCGCAATTTATTTTTCCTGATAATACTACACGCAATTACAATGATCAAATAAAACACGTTGACGGTTTAACTAACTTAGATTTTATTTTTTATTGCGATCCACAAACCTCTGGAGGTTTATTGTTTAGCGTAAATAAAGAAAATGAAGAAGAAATGGATTTGTTTTTAAAAACAAACAATCAATTTTACGCAAAAGTTGGAACCGTTATAGAGAAGAAAGAAAAAGCAATTATATTTATTTAATCTCTTGTTATTTAGACTCTGCTAATTGTTGTTGAAATTGTTCCCAATCCATATTCCATGGATCTGTTTTTCGAACTGGAGCAATATCACTATGCCTTAATACATAGTTAATAGAATGTCTTTTTTTAATACTGTTTATTAATGCAATGAGTGCAATTACTTGTTTTTCAGTTGGTGACTCTTTGTAAGATGTCATGATTTCAATGCCTATAGAACAACTATTTACATCTGTTCTTCCATCTGGTAAACTGCTTTTTCCAGCGTGATAAGATGTATTTTTTTCATCTACTACTTTATAAACGATCCCATCTCTTCCAATCACATAATGTGCAGATACTTTATAAGTTGAAAATTGTTTGAGCACTAAATCAATATCATAAAAATCACCGCCAGAATTATTAAATGTTGAATGAACAATTACAGCATCCACTTTTCGATTTTGAGAAACGGCATATCCAAAATTTACTCTTTTGTCTACGATGGTTAATGAATCGCCAGCAAGAAGCGAATGACTATAAATTATTAATAAGATGATACTAAAAATTAAACTGTGCTTCATTTTAAATTTTTAAAATATGTTTTGCTGAATTGCTTCTTATAAAGATACAATGTTTACTAAACTATTACAATATAGAAAAAATAGACTCTTATAAGCAATGACATTTACAATTGTACTGTTAGTCCATTTCCATAACATCAAAACTTGCGTTAAGGATTGTAGTGGAAATCCTTTTGAGGAACGAAAAAAGATTGCAACGAAAAGCCTAGCCGAAGGCAACGCCCATAATATTCAAATTAAAAAAGCCTGCTTAACTTAATTAGCAGGCTTTCAATTATTATTAATTTCACTTAAAAAATCTTAAGCATCAATTTTTGCATACTTAGCGTTTTGTTCAATAAACGCACGACGTGGTGGCACTTCGTCGCCCATTAACATGGCGAAAACACGATCAGCTTCAGCAGCGCTATCAATCGTTACTTGACGCAATGTGCGAGTTGTAGGGTCTAAAGTTGTTTCCCATAATTGGTCAGCATTCATTTCTCCCAAACCTTTATAGCGTTGTACATGCACTGATTCTGGTTTATCTCCACCAATTTCTTTAATGGCGATAGCGCGGTCTTCCTCGTTCCAGCAGTATTTAGATTCTTTCCCTTTTTTAACTTGATATAATGGAGGTGCTGCAATATAAATATGCCCTTTCTCAATTAACTCTTTCATGTGTCGGAAAAAGAACGTTAAGATTAATGTTGTAATATGCGAACCATCTACATCGGCATCACACATAATCACCACTTTATGGTAACGCAATTTATCAATATTTAAAGCTCTATCGTCTTCTTTAGTTCCGCGAAATACGCCCAAGGCCGTAAATATATTTTTAATTTCTTGGTTCTCATAAATTTGATATTCCATCGCTTTTTCAACATTCAAAATTTTACCTCGTAATGGCAAAATCGCTTGAATATCTCTGTTACGGCCTTGTTTTGCGGTTCCACCAGCCGAATCCCCTTCCACTAAAAATAATTCACACGCTAAAGGATCACTGTTGGCGCAATCAGCTAGCTTTCCAGGTAAACCTGAACCAGACATAACAGATTTACGTTGTACCATTTCGCGGGCTTTACGAGCAGCATGACGAGCTGTTGCTGCTAACACTACTTTATCTACAATTAATCGTGCTTGCTTAGGATTTTCTTCTAAATAATTCGTTAGAGCTTCGCTGATTGCTTGATCAACAGCGCCCATCACTTCACTATTTCCTAATTTTGTTTTTGTTTGCCCTTCAAATTGGGGTTCTTGAACTTTAACAGAAACAACAGCCGTTAATCCTTCACGGAAGTCATCACCACTAATTTCAAACTTTACTTTTGATAGTAACCCATTTTTATCCGCATAGCTTTTTAGAGTACGAGTTAACCCTCTTCTAAAACCTGCTAAGTGAGTTCCCCCTTCGTGTGTATTAATATTGTTTACATAGCTCTGAATACTCTCACTATAAGAATTGTTATACAACATAGCTACCTCAACAGGAATTCCACCTTTTTCCCCTTCGATATGAATAACATCGTCCATCAATTTTTCTTTTCCACCATCGATGTATTGCACAAATTCTTTTAATCCACCTGTACTATAAAACGCTTCTGTGTGAGGCTCATTATTCTCGTCTCTGTTACGATTATCAATTAGTGTAATATGAATCCCTTTATTTAAGAATCCTAATTCACGCATACGATTTGCTAAGGTTGCAAAATTATATTCGCCGTGTGTAAAAATACTTAAATCGGGCTGAAAAGTTACAATCGTCCCTCTGTAAGTTGTATCGCCTATTTGAGCTGCAGGAGCAACTGGTATACCTTTTCTAAATTCTTGTCTTGTTATTTTTCCATCACGATGCACTTCAGCAATTAATGGATCGGATAATGCATTTACACAACTTACACCAACACCATGCAATCCGCCAGAAACCTTGTAAGTATCTTTATCAAATTTACCACCAGCATGTAATACAGTCATTACAACTTCTAACGCACTCACTCCTAACTTAGGATGAATACCAGTTGGAATACCTCGTCCATCATCTTTTACGGTAATTGAATTGTTTTCATTAATAGTTACTGTGATATTTTTACAATGCCCTGCTAATGCCTCATCAATGGAATTATCAACTACTTCGTAAACTAAATGATGAAGACCTTTTATACCAATATCTCCAATGTACATGGCTGGTCTTTTTCTTACAGCCTCTAATCCTTCTAAAACTTGAATATTATCAGCTCCGTAATTCGCTTTACTATTTGGGGTATTTTCTTCCATAAACTTGTTAATCTGTATAATTTGATTATTCTTTAAATATAGCGATTTTAAAGGGATTTAAAATCATTTAAAATGATGTTTTACTAACAAATGTTAATAAATAGAAAGCATTTTTTAAACTAATTTTCACAAAAAAAATTTGGAAAATTAAATTATAATTATTTTGATGTAATGGCTGAAAAAAAAAGATTACAAATGAAATAAAGAAATTACTTTTCAGGCTCTATGTGAATTAAAACATGGCCTAATGACGGAATTTCTTCTCTTAATGTATCTTTTAAAAGGTGCGCCAAATCATGTCCAGCTTTAACCGTTATATTGGCATTTACCACAGCATGTAAATCGACATGGTATTTCATTCCTGCTTTACGAATAAAACATTTTTCAGTTTCTATAATCCCATCTACTGTTGAAGAAACTCTACGAATTTCGCTCAATAAATCATCGTATAAATGCTCGTCCATGATTTCGCCAAGGGCTGGTCTAAAAATCAAATAACTATTATATAAAATAAATGCGGATGAAAAAAGTGCCGCCCAATCATCAGCCGATTCGTATCCTTTTCCAAAAACCAAGGCAATCGATATTCCTATAAAAGCTGTCACTGAGGTGATAGCATCACTTCTATGATGCCATGCGTCAGCTTTTAAAGACGAGCTATTTGTCTCTTTGCTTTTTTTTAATACAAATTGATAGGAAAGTTCCTTCCAAATAATAATGGCTGCTAAAACAAAAAGTGTGAAAGGTTCTGGTAAATCATGGGGCGTTCCAATGTTTTTAATGCTTTTATACGCAATAATAGTTGCCGATGTTATTAAAAACCCCACTACTAAAAATGTAATTAACGGCTCAGCTCTGCCATGACCATATGGATGATTTTTATCCGCTGGCCGATTTGAATATTTGATGCCAAATAAAACTAGAAATGAAGAAAAAATATCTGTTGTTGATTCTATTGCATCCGCAATTAAAGCATAGGAATTTCCAAAATAACCTGCTAATCCTTTAACTAAAGCTAAACCAGCATTACTTAGAATACTGAAATAGGTTGTTTTGATAGCGGTTTTCTCGGATGACATAAAAAGTTATATTATTATTTGCTTAACCAATTTTTAAATAACTTTTGCATTTGGGGCATAGAAATAAAAGTCATTAAAGGCACTGCAATTAATGTGATAACTAACGTTCTTAATGGAAGTGGATTTATTTGCATCAAGTATTTTCCGAAGAAAAAAAAGATGGCTGTTATGATTGGATAAATAGCAAGCCATACAATGACTGCAAACTTCCATCTTTTTGGTGGTTTCATACAAACTATTTTCTGATTAAGAAATCACTGGTGGTGGATCCATTTTATGACCACATGATTTACAGGTTCGCAAATCGTCC
>JBIISW010000149.1:0-5728 GCA_044340865.1 Bacteroidia bacterium
ATGGGTTTGCTAACATAGACCCACTCTTTATATTAGCGCCATGGGTTTATTTATTTCTTATTCCAGCTATTACGATGCGAAGTTTTTCGGAAGAAAAAAAAACAGGCACCATCGAATTACTACTAACTCGTCCGTTAACTGAAATGCAAATTGTGTTAGCTAAATACCTTGCAGGTGTTAGCTTAGTTGTGATTTCTCTTTTACCTACGCTCATTTATTATTACTCGGTTCATCAGTTAGGATATCCAAAAGGAAACCTAGATACAGGAGGAATGTGGGGTTCTTACATTGGGTTATTATTTTTGGGTGCTGGCTTTGTTTCAGTTGGAACATTTGCCTCAGCTATTTCAGAAAATCAAGTTATTGCATTTATTATGGCATTATTATTATGCTTTATAACGTACGTTGGTTTTGATTTTATTTCAGCTTCAGGTGTTTTTGGGAAATATGATTCATTTGTAAAAGGCTTGGGTATGAACCAACATTACGTCAGTATGAGTCGGGGTGTGATTGACACGCGTGATATTATTTACTTTCTAAGTATCATTTGTGTGTTTAATTTTTTATCAAAAATAGTTTTACAAAGTAGAAAATGGTAACACAAGTTTTTATTAATCTTCCCATTAATAGTACGAAAAAATCAAATTCATTTTTTGAACAACCTGGATTCAAATTTAACCCTTTGTTCTCAAATGAATTTGCAACATGTCAAGGGAAACTCAAGATGAAGGGTTTTTGTATTCAAGAGCAATTTCAGATTTAGATGGGCATATTTGAGAAATAGGTTGGATGGACATGGAAGCATTTTTAAAATCAAAAACCAATCAGCAATTATAAATAGTAACAAAATTATACCTTACAAAAATGAAAAAACAACAAGCCAAACAAAAACAAAATGACATTATCATGTTAGTGGTTGTGTTTTCTGTTTTAATACTTTTAAATTTTGTTGGCTCATTTTTATTTAAACGTTTCGATTTAACAGCTGAAAAACGTTATACACTTTCTGAATCAACGAAAAAACTCATTAAAAATTTAGATGATGTTTTGTATTTAAAAATTTATTTACAAGGTGATTTTAATCCGAGTTTCACGCGTTTAAAAAATGAAACAAAAGAGTTATTAGATGAATACGTTTCTTATTCGGAAGGAAATATCGTTTACGAATTTATCAATCCACTTGATAATCCAAGCAAAGAAGAAACCGAAAAGCTAGAAAAACAAATATACACGAAAGGCATAATGCCTGAACAAATCATTGATAAATCATCTCAAAAAACATCTGAAACACTAATCTGGCCAGGAGCTATTGTAAGCTATAAAGGAAAAGAAACGGTTTGGCAAATTTATCAACGTTCAATTGGTATAGATCAAGAAAACAATATTAACAATTCAGTTCAAGAATTAGAATATGGTTTATCAAACAGTATAAGAAAAACTCAACAAATAAAAAAACCAGAAGTATTATTTATTGAAGGTCATGATGAGTTAGACACTATTCGTGGTGCTGATTTCATGAAGTCCTTAACTGAATATTACAATGTGTCTCGAGTAAACATCAATCATAAATTATATTCATTAAAAGGTGCAGATGCTATTGTTATTGCTCAACCCGATTCGGCATTTGACGAGAAAGATAAATTTATCATTGACCAATTTATTATGCATGGTGGTAAAGCACTATGGTTAGTTGAACCTGTTTATACAAATAGAGATACACTAATTAAACGAGGGTATACACTTGGTTTTAAAAACGAATTAAATTTAGATGATATTTTATTTAAATATGGGGTTAGATTAAATCCTGTATTAGTTCAAGATTTACAATGCTCTCGAATACCAGTTAATGTTGGTTTTAAAGCAGGGCAACCAGATTTTCAATTGTTTCCATGGATGTATAATCCACTATTGCTTCCGACAACCAATCATCCTATTGTAAAAAATTTGGATTTAATCAGAACAGAATTTATTGGAACCATTGATACATTGAATACAAAAAATGTAAAAAAAACTATTTTGTTACAAACCTCAAAGTACACCAAAACTCAACCAACACCTGCCAGAGTTTCTTTAGGGATGATAAAAAACAAACCAAATGAAACACAATATCAAAATTCGTTTCAAAATGTGGCATGCTTGCTTGAAGGAACATTTGAATCGGTTTATAAAAACAGAATTTCTTCCGTTTTCATGAATGATTCAGCTTATAATTATAGGGGCGACAGTAAACCAACGCGCATGATTGTGGTAGCAGATGGCGACATTGCAAAAAACGAATACCAACGAAGCACTGGGATGATTTATCCATTAGGTTATGATATTTACACCAAGCAACAATTTGCAAACAAAACTTTTTTACTGAATTGTATGAACTACTTATTAGATGATCAAGGGTTATTACAACTCCGCTCTCGTGAAGTAAAACTGAGATTGTTAGACAAAAAGAAAATAGCAACGCATGAAACTAAATGGAAAATCATTAATGTTTTTTATCCATTAATAGGTTTAATCTTTCTAGGTTTAATTCAATTTTACATCCGAAAGAAAAAATATTCGGTTAAATAGCCAAAATAAAAAACTCTAATTTTCTCACTATGAAAAAATCATCCATTTTTTTAATTTTAATTCTAGCACTATTAGCTGGTGTTTCAATTTATTTTTACAAAACAAAAAACAGCTCAACCACATTAGACAAAGAAGCTAGTAACTTTAGGTATAAGGACACTGGAAAAATTGATAAAATATTTTTAGCAGATAAAGATGGCAAGTCGCTAACATTAGAAAAGATAAACGGCATTTGGATGCTTAACAATACTTATAAAGCCAGACCTGATATTATGGAAACAATTTTAAGAACAATTGCAACTGTTGAAATAAAATCACCTGTTTCGAAACAAGGAAAAGAAAATGTAATTAAATTAATGTCTTCTAAATCAATAAAAGTAGAAATATATAGTCAAGGTGATAAAATAAAACAATATTATGTTGGACATACAACACAAGATCACTTAGGTACATACATGCTTTTAACCAATCTTGAAACAAATCAAAATTATGAAGACCCTTTTATTACTCATATACCAGGATTTGACGGCTTTTTGAACACACGCTATGTAACAGATGAACTAGAGTGGAGAGATCGATTAGTGCTTGCTATTAGGCCACCACAAATTAAATACATAAAAATGGATTTGCATGAAATTCCTGACTCTTCCTATGTTATAGATTTAATAAGTATGCAACGATTTTCTCTAAAATCCTTAAACGGAAAAGCTATTCCATTTGACGAACATAAAATAAAACAATTTATTGCTTATTTTTTAAATGTAAACTGCGAAACAGTGTTAGATCATAAAAGTGCATTAGCAGATTCTATTTCAAAACAAGCACTTCCATTTGCTACGATAACGATCACTGACAGAAATCAAAAAGAACAAAGTGTGAGCCTTTATCATAAGAAAGCAACTTTGAAAAAGAATGTCGAATACGGCGTAGATTACAAATATGATCCAGATAGATTGTATGTAAAATACAACAATAATCAAGCTTTTGGAATTGGCCAATTTTATGTTTTTGGCAAAATGCTTCAAACCTACGCTTATTTCCTTCCTAATAAATAAAGTGCGTTTTTCCTGTTTAATGTTTAAAAATAGTTTATAAGTTAATAGACTAATTTAAGTCTGCTCGGAGTCATATCATTAAATTTGAAATAAAAAAAGATATGAATTTTGTAGTAGCATCATCCTTATTATTAAAACATTTGAAATCAATCAACGGCGTTATCAATACTAATAACACCATTCCTATTTTAGATTGTTTTTTATTTGAATTAAATAATGGCACGTTAACATTATTTGCAAGTGACATGGAAACAACCATTACCACTAGCATTAAAGTTGAATCAAACGAAAATGGTAGCATCGCAATACCAGCCAAAACTTTATTAGAAGCACTAAGTAATTTACCTGATCAGCCCGTTTCATTTATTATTGACACTAAAAAATTTAGCGCAAAATTAAAAACAGATACTGGAGATTACACATTAACAGGGCATAATGGAGATGAATATCCTAAATTACCAAAAGTTCAGGATGCAACATCTGTTATTATTAAAAGTGATGTATTAGCCAATGCAATTAATAAAACGATTTTTGCTACAGGTAATGATGATTTACGCCCAGTAATGAGCGGTGTATTTTGTCAGTTTAATGAAGAAAATTCTGTTTTTGTTGCAACAGATGCGCATAAACTGGTTCGTTACACGCGAAACGACGCGAAGGCTGGAGCATCTGCTTCTTTTATCATGCCAAAGAAACCACTAAACGTTTTAAAAACATTATTAGCTGGTATAGATGATGCTGTAAAAGTAGAATTCAATAAAACGAATGCTTATTTTAATTTCGGGAATATCAATTTAGTTTGCCGTTTAATTGATGGTAAATACCCGAATTATGAAGCTGTTATTCCAAAACAAAATCCAAATAAACTAACTGTTGATCGCTTAACATTTTTAGGAGGTATTCGTCGTGTGAGTGTATTTGCAAATAAAGCAACGCATCAAATTCGTTTAAAGATTGCTGGCAGTCAATTAACACTTTCTGCAGAAGATTTAGATTTTGCAAACGAAGGTCATGAAACATTAATTTGTACCTACATTGGCGAAGATATGGAAATTGGCTTTAACTCTAAATTCGTTATGGAAATGCTTTCAAATTTAGAAAGTGATGAAATTACCATTGAAATGAGTGCGCCAAATCGTGCGGGCATTATTGTTCCAACTCAAAAAGCAAATCCTGCCGAAGACGTATTAATGTTAGTTATGCCGGTAATGCTAAACAACTAATCATTATCAAAAAAATATAGATCCCGCAACATTCATTTGAATTTGCGGGATTTTTTTTGACTTTAATTTATTTTTTTTGAATACCTTCAAAAAACTAAATACAAAATTTTGAAACACGATCTGCCCACATTTTGGGTGAATTAGATTTAGATAAGTTATTTGATACCTCGCTCATTTCTATCAATTGAGTGGTTGTTAGTTTAGTAATTTTACGGAGCGCACTTTTTATTTCAGAAACATTTTCTGCTTCAAATACAAGCCCATTTTTTTCTTCAATTAAAAACTCATCCTTTGCACCTACTTGATTGCTTAAAAGCAATGGAAAACCTGATGCTGCGTATTCATGAACAACAACACCCCACGGTTCCTTTCTACTTGGTAAAACAAACACGCCTGTTTGAGCAATAATATTTTCCAAATCTTTAGGTTGAACAAAACCAACATGTTTTATTTTAGCATGTTGCACTGGCTCAATATCACCAATTCCTAAACACCATAATTCCCATTCATTTGGCTCTTCATTTTGCAATTCTATAAATGCCTGCCAAAGTTCTTTAACTCCTTTAAAATCGTAGTATCTTCCAACAAATAAAAAACGCTTCGGGAAATTAAGTTCTTTTTCTGCTTTTTGCTTTTGATATATTTCTTCGAATAAATTTAAATCACAACTATAAAAACCTTTCTCAATATGGCTTTCTTTAAAACCTAAATTTAAAACATATTTTTTTTGAATATCACCAGGAACCCAAGCGTGCGAAAATATGTTTAGAAGTGTAAATCTGCTTAACAACATGGCAAGCCTTTGTTTGAAATCACCCCGCCAATGAGTATCACAGGACATAACGGTTGGAATAATTTCAAAATACTTCCTAGTTAACTTTAAAT
>JBIISW010000150.1:0-5721 GCA_044340865.1 Bacteroidia bacterium
GAATATTTTGCAGAAACAAAATTGGGGCATTCCATTTACTTTTATGCAAAAGATAACACCATTGATATCAATCAACAGGTGTATTTAACTGTAAAATGGTATTAAGCCGTTAAGCGATTACTCAGCCAATTTTTTACCCATCTTGTTTTTTTGCAATCAAACAAATAAATACTGACCTTTACACCTTGTATGAAAAAGAAAATCGAAATTCTATCGCCAGCCAAAAATTTAATACAAGGCATGGCTGCCATCAATGCCGGTGCAGATGCAGTTTATATTGGTGCTCCACAATTTGGTGCGCGTTCTAATGCCACCAATTCGCTGGAAGATATTGAAGAATTAGTGAAGTATGCACATTTATTTAAAGCCCAAGTTTTTGTAGTTGTTAATACCATTTTATATGATCATGAATTGGAAGATTGTAAAAAACTCATTCATCAATTGTATGCCATTGGCGTAGATGCCTTGATTGTGCAAGACATGGCCATTATGGAAATGGACTTGCCTCCGATTGTAATTCATGCGAGTACACAGGCCAATAACCGCGATCCTAAGCACGTTAAATTTTTAAAAGATGCAGGGATGAAACGCGTTGTTTTAGCCAGAGAATTAAATTTAGATCAGATTAAAGACATTAGTAAAGAAACCGATGTTGAATTAGAATTTTTTGTGTCGGGTGCCTTGTGTGTTTCCTTTAGTGGTAATTGTTACATGAGTATTGCTAATGGCGAACGCAGTGCCAACAGAGGTTCTTGTGCTCAAAATTGCCGATTACCTTATAACTTAGTGGATGGTACAGGAAAAACACTTATTGCTAATAGTCATTTATTATCGATCAAAGATTTAGATTTAAGTAATCAATTACCAAATTTAATTGAAGCAGGTATCACCTCATTTAAAATTGAAGGCCGATTAAAAGACATGGTGTATGTAAAAAACAACACTTCTTTTTTACGAAAAAAATTAGATGCGTTTTTAGAAAACAATGAACATTATCAAAAAGCATCATCAGGCCGAACGTTCTATAATTTCGAAGCAGAAATGGATCGAAGTTTTAACAGAGGTTACACCGATTATTTTGTAAATAAACGTACCGAAAAAATTGGTTCTTGGGAAAGTCCAAAATCACAAGGACAATTGATTGGTAAATTATTAGAAGTTAAAGCAAATGGATATGTGATTGAAAATAGCGAATTGCTTAACAACGGCGATGGACTATTTTTTCTTAATGAAAACAATGAACCAGATGGTGCGCAAGTTAATATCATTATCAATAATATTGTTGTACCTAACACCTTTAAACCTCTTAAACCTGGCACCGTTATTTATAGAAATTCGGATGCTAACTTTAACCGATTAGTGGAACGAGAAGATAGTGCCATTCGTAAAATTGGTGTAACGCTACACTTTACAGAAACCACAACTGGCTTTCAATTGGTAGCGAAAGATGAAGATGGACATGAAAGTGTTGCATCGTTTGATACAGAAAAAGAAGTCGCCAAAAATGAAGAATCGACCATTCCAAACATCAAAAAAAATCTTTCAAAAACAGGAAATACACCTTTCATTGTTGACGATATTCAAATTACATTTTCTAACAATTGGTTTTTACCTATTTCCAAAATCAATGAAATAAGAAGAATTGTTTTAGAACAATTAATTGATGTGAGAGTAACCGAATACCATCGCATTGAACTTCCTATTACAAAAACAGATCATCCTTATCCTGTTTCGCAATTAGATTTTACATACAATGTATCTAATCAAATGGCGCGTAATTTTTACAAACGACATGGCGTAACTGATATTGAAAAAGCCTTTGAATTACAATGGGATCCGGGTAAATCAAGAGTAATGGTTACCAAATATTGCGTGAAATACGAATTAGGAAAATGTGCTCGTTTTCAAAGAGACACCATGGGCGAAAAAGTAGTTGAGCCTCTTATCTTAAAACAAGGCGAATTGGAATACAAATTAAAATTTAATTGTAAACCTTGCGAAATGGAAATTTGGGAAAAAGATGCAGAGCTAGAATTTGAAGACGAAGACTAAACCAACAATTGATTGAACTAAGTTTTATCTTTAAAATACGTTGCGTCAAATTCTTTAATCATTAACTCGTGTTTTTTAACTGACACTTTCAGCCATTCTAAATAAATTTCTTTTTTTTCCGATTCTGTTAATTTGTAATCAGGAACTTGGGCTCTTATTTTGGTGCTTAACTCGTGCATACACAAGGCTGCACACACACTAATATTAAAACTTTCTGTAAAACCAAACATCGGTAAATACACAAACTCATCCGCCATGTCTTGCACGTCTTCTGAAATGCCTGTTAACTCTGTCCCAAATATCAAAGCAATTGGTTTATCCACATTAAGTTGATCTAAAGTAACACTTCGTTCGTTTAATGATGTTGCAACAATGCGATAGCCTTTATTTTTTAGTTGCGTGATGCATTCGCGGGTATTATTCTCAAATTTTTGGTAACGATTTAAAGTCAACCATTGCGTAGAACCCATCGAAACATCTTCGCTAATTTTATATTTGTTTCTGTTTTCAATAAAGTGAATATTTTGAATACCAAAAATATCAGCGCTTCTGAGCACTGCACTAAAATTATGAGATTGATAAACATCCTCTAATACAACCGTTAAATGATTAGTGCGTTCCTCTAAAACCTCAACTAATCTGCCTTTTCTACGTTCACTCACAAAACCATCTAGATAATCCGTAAGTGCTTTTTGATATTCTAAATCATACATTTTGCAAAGGTAAGACTTTGCTTTATTTAATCGACCCGAAATCGCTAAAAAAGGCTTACATTTGTATAAAAATTACAACATGTCAAGAGATAGTCAAGGACCAAGAAAAACGTTTTCAAAAGGTGGTTCGTCAGATTTTAATAAAAGAAAATCGTATTCAAGTTCAGATAAATCAAAAAAATCGGATTCATCAGAAAGAAAACCTTACGAAAAACGGGAAGGTGGTGAAAAAAGATCTTATACAAAACGCGAAAGCGGAAGCTTTGAAAGTGCTGGTCCGCGCAAATCATTTGGTGATGGAGAAAGAAAACCATACACAAAACGTGCAGATGGTAAATATGAAAGTGCTGGGCCACGCAAATCATTTGGTGATGGTGAAAGAAAACTATACACAAAACGTGAAGATGGTAAATACGAAAGTTCAGGACCACGTAAATCATTTGGTGATGGTGAAAGAAAGCCTTATGCAAAACGTGAAGATGGTGAAAAAAGATCTTACACAAAACGTGAAGGCGGAAGCTATGAAGGTACTGGTCCTCGCAAATCGTTTGGTGATGGAGAAAGAAAGCCATACACGAAACGTGAAGATGGGAAATACGAAAGTTCGGGTCCTCGTAAATCATTTGGTGATGGAGAAAGAAAGCCTTATGCAAAACGTGAAGGTGGAAGTTATGAAAGTTCGGGACCTCGCAAACCATTTGATGATGGAGAAAAAAGACCATTTACAGCAGATAGAAAAGTAAAAGGAGAATACAGAGATTTTGATAAACCTTACGAACCAAAATTATCGAAGGATCAAAAAATTGTAGAGCGCTCAAAAAAAATCGGGCCTTCAAAAACATCGACACAAAAAAATGTCAGTGATGATGCCGTTCGTTTAAATCGATACGTGGCTAATTCAGGAGTTTGCTCTCGTAGAGAAGCGGATGTATTAATAGCAACAGGTGTTGTTACGGTTAACGGAAAAATAATTACTGAAATGGGTTACAAAGTAAACCCAACAGATGTTGTGAATTATGGTGGCGTACCTATTAAACATGAAGTGAAAAAATATTTGGTATTGAATAAACCGAAAGATTACATTACAACCATGGACGATCCAGAAGAACGTAAAACTGTAATGGAATTAATTCGTAAAGCATGTAAAGAGCGTTTGTATCCAGTAGGAAGATTAGATAGAAATACAACTGGCGTTTTATTATTTACAAACGATGGCGATTTAACGGCGAAATTAACACATCCTAAATTTGGCGTAAGAAAAATTTACCATGTGGTGTTAGACAAACGTATTTCATCCGAAGATTTCAAAGCGATAGCTGAAGGATTTGATTTAGCTGATGGTTTTATTAAACCAGACGCGATTGAATATGTTGGCGAAGGAAAATCGGAACTTGGTGTTGAAATTCATAGTGGAAGAAACAGAATTGTTCGTCGTATTTTCGAACACTTAGGTTATGAAGTAATGAAACTTGATAGAGTTGCGTTTGCAGGTTTAACCAAAAAAGATTTACCACGTTCTAAATTCCGTTTTTTAACACCAAAAGAAGTTGATTTCTTAAAGATGTTAGGATAAAATAAATTAAATCATCATTAAAAATGTGTTTGAATAGTCAAACACATTTTTTTTATTCCTTTTTTTAAGAACTGAAATATTTGCGTTAAGGATTGAAACGGAAATCCTTTTTGAGAGGAACGACCAAAAAGATTGCAGTGAAAAGCCTGGCCGAAGGCAACGCCCTAATCATTTTTATTGTATTAGAAATCTATTAATCTTAATTTCGTTTTATAAATCAACCATTCTTATGAAAAAAATATATTATTTATCAACCTGTGATACCTGTAAACGCATCATCAATGAATTAGAGTTAAAAGAAAAAGGATTTATTTTTCAAGACATAAAAACAGAAAAAATAACTTCCTCTCAATTAGAAGACCTAAAGAAATTAGCTGGCTCTTACGAAGCCTTATTTAGCAAGATTGCCCGCAAATACAAAGAGCTGAATTTATCTTCAAAACAATTAACAGAAACTGATATTAAAAATTATATTTTAGAAGAATATACATTTCTAAAACGACCTGTGATTTTAGTCAATACTAAAATTTTTATAGGTAATTCAAAACAAGTGATTGAAGCTGTTAAAAAAGAGTTGATGTAAATAAACTTCTAATTTTGATTTTTCAGTTTTACCATCGTCAAAATAGTGGCAATACCAACTGTTTGACCCGCTTGATCAACAGCATCAAATTTCTCTAACACATCCATTGAACTCGCATCATAAATATCAACGACCCATTTTACGATGCCTACTTTTACTTCTTCGCCATTAGCAGCTGTTAATGGTTTATCATTTTCGATTTTTTCTTTACATGTAAATTTCACACCAATGGTCATGCCAGGATAAATAGGGCGAGTAAAACGACATTCATCTATACCATAATTTAATAATACAGGACCTTTTGGTGGATCAACAAATAAACCGGCTGCTTTCGCTAAAATAAAATAGCCATGCGCCACGGTGCGTTTAAAGATTGTTCCTTCTAATGCATCTGGTTGCAAATGCGCATAAAATTTATCGCCTGTTAAACTAGCAAAGTTTACTAAATCATCTTCTGTTACCGTGTATGTTGGCGTGATTTCTGTTTCACTCACTTCTAAATCTTCAAAGTATTGGCGAAACGGATGCACATCTTTAATAATCATTTTAGCACCTACTTGATAACTATTTAAAATAGATGTAATCATTGAAGGCGAACCTTGAATGGCTGTACGTTGCAAATAGTGAAACACACCACGTTTTCCACCCATTTCTTCGCCACCACCTGCTCTTCCTGGACCACCATGCACAAGCATTGGCATTGGAGAGCCATGTCCAGTACTTTCTTTTGCGCACTCGCTATTTAAAACTAAAATACGACCATGCATGCAAGCTGCACCAATAGTGTATTTACGAGCAAT
>JBIISW010000151.1:0-5720 GCA_044340865.1 Bacteroidia bacterium
ATACCCTAAGTGGTACGGATGTATTAGGCTGTTCAAATAGTCAAACGATTTCAATAAGCGTAGGTACACCAACGATTACGATAACAAGTACACCAACGGTATTATGTATAGGTTCAACAGCAACTTTAACAGCGAGTGGCGCATCAACTTATACATGGAGTCCTTTAGCCATTGTAGGAAGTACAGTTACAGATGCTCCAATTATCAATACGACTTACACTGTAACAGGAGATAATGGATTTGGATGTATTTCAACCAATACATTTGTGTTATCGGTAGTAAATTGTACGCTATCGACGCATATCTTAGGATTAACAAAAGCAGTAAGCACAGCAACCATTATCAATAGCAATGCTTATAATGTAACTTATACCATTGTGGCAACGAACCCATCAACGGTTAATTTAACAGGCTTTAGTATATTAGACGATTTAACATCTACGTTTCCTTTACCAACCACGTACAGTGTTATCTCTACACCTTTAGTTACGTCCATTAACAGTAGTTTAACAGTGAATGCAGGATTTGACGGAGCGTTACAAAAAGATTTATTAAGTCCGTTAACCAGTACCTTATTAGCAGGTAAAGCCGATACGATTGTCTTCACGGTTCAAATTAACCCTAATGGATTTTTCGGACCATTCTATAATTCAGCATTAGGATCTGGAACAGATGATTTAGGTGTTTTAATATCAGATAGTTCAAATACAGGGTTTTCATACGATCCAGATTCAGATGGGGATCCAACTAATAATGATACTGCCACTGTTTTAACCTTATTGCCATTTACTTCAATAGGTATAGCGAAGAGTGGAAGTGTATCAGGTGTATTAGCAGATAAGACACTTGACGTAACGTATGTGATAACGGTCAAAAACTTAGGAAACGATACACTTAAAACCGTTCAGGTTAAGGATGATTTAACGATTCCATTACCAGCAACCTTTACGATTAAATCGGGTCCAACGGCAACAGGTAGTTTAACGGCCAATCCGCTGTATGATGGAATATTAGACTCTGATTTATTAACAGCAAGTTCAAGTTCGTTAGCACCAGGTCAAGTAGAAACAATCACCTTGGTGTTAAACATCACTCCAAATGCTGTTAAAACGATAACGAATATAGCTGTAGGAACAGGAACGGGAAGTATAGCTGTTTCCGACACATCGAATACAGGTAATGTAGCTGATCCGAATGGTAATGATAATGCAACTGAACAAGGAGAAAATATCCCAACGGTGTTAACGTTGCCAGATGTTAATTTATTTATACCAGATGTCTTCACACCGGATGGTGATGGTAAGAATGATTTATTTGTAATCAAAGGAATCAGTGGCAGAGCGGTTAAGTTAACGGTATTTAATAGATGGGGAAATAAGGTTTATGGTTCAGATGCTTATGCTAATACATGGGACGGAAGTTCAAATGTGAGTGGCTTAATACTTGGCACTAGTAAATTACCACAAGGCACCTATTATTACGTAGCAGAATTTATGGATGGAGTAGACAAACCAATTAACGGATACATCGTTTTACAATATTAATGGATATGATTAGAAAAAAGAAACAAAATATGAAAATGAAAAAAGTAATTACATTTTTTACAGCAATTATATTTTATAGTATAACTGCTAACGCTCAGTATGACGCTATGTTTACGCAATATATGTTTAATGAAATGTATATTAATCCTGCATATGCTGGATCGAAAGAAGCCATGGCTGTAAATCTTACTCATAGACAACAATGGGTTAATTTTCCAGGTAGACCAATTACAAGTGCATTCACACTTCATGGTCCATTATCAAACAATAAGATGGGTTTAGGAATAAGTGTGTTAAATGAACAAATTGGTAAACTGAGTAGAAATTTGGTTTATGTCAATTATGCATACCGAATTAAAACTGGCGAAAAGGGGCATTTAGCTTTCGGATTAATGGGAGGAATTCATAACCAAATCAATAAATTATCTGAATTAAAACCTTCAGAAACTGGTGACATTCAAGTGTCTCAAAATACACCAAGTTTGATATCACCAAATTTTGGCGCGGGAATATATTACAGTACTAAAAAGTTTTATGCAGGAATTTCTATTCCTAGAATGGTAGATGATAGTTATTTATTTAACCAAGCTGGTAATATTACAACTTCAACTAAAATTAATCCAACTAAACTTCATTATTATTTTACAATTGGTAAAGTGTTTGAAATAAATGATGGTTTATTGATTAAGCCACAAGCTATGGTAAAAGCTGTTCAAAATGCACCAATGCAGTATGATTTAAATGTAAACTTTTTAATTCAAAATAAAATATGGACAGGTATTTCATACAGAAGTGGTTCTGATATTTCTGCTTTAATTGGTATTCAAGTTAATCCCCAATTATTAATAAATTACTCTTATGATTATGCTTTAACGAAAGTTCAAAAATACTCTCAAGGTTCTCATGAAATTACATTAGGGTATTTATTTAATTACAAACAGAGTAAAGTCGTTACACCAAGATATTTCTAAGCTATATGAACAAGAATATTATATTAATTTCCATTATTACTTTATTTTCCTTTGAAGGGATCTGTCAATCATTTCCTATAAAGGCTGCAAATAAATTGTACGCATCTAAACTTTATTTTCAAGCTATTCCTAAATACGAGAAAATTTTAATGAAGGACGATGCTAATCAAGATGTGCTTTCTAATTTGTCGGAGTGTTACCGACTTACAAATAATTTTCAAGGACAAATATCTTGCTATGAAAAATTAGTGAGTGCTGGAAAAATCCAAGATTTGCAGAAGCTATACTATGGGCAAGCCTTAATGCAGGCAGGAAAATATGAAGAAGCAAAAGTTTATTTAGATGAATACAAAACAGATAAACGAGGAGAAGAATTATCAAAAATATTAGACCGTGTCGACGAATTAACTAAAAATCAGGATGCGTATGAAGTAGGAAATGTAAACTTCAATTCCGATGACGATGATTTTTCAGCGATTCCATTTAACAATAATAAAATTGTTTTCGCTTCTACAAAATCTAAAAATGCTTGGATTAACAGAAAACATGGTTGGACTGGGAATAATTATTGTAATATGTATATCACTGAAAATGATACGGCAGGAAATTACAGTAAACCTAAATTGTTTTTAAAATCCTATGCAACAAAGTATAATGATGGACCATTTTGTTCATCGAAGGATGGAAAGACTGTTTTTTTTACGAGAAACTCATACACTAAAAAAGGAAAAAGTAAAGAAGGAATACAAAAATTAAGAATATTTCAATCTAAATTTAATGACAATAAATTAGAAGATATTAAAGATTTAAAATTTAATAGTACTGAGTATAACTGCGCTCATCCGGCAATTAGTAACAACGATTCAATTTTGTATTTCTCATCTGATATGCCTGGAGGGCAAGGAGGAATGGATATTTGGTATTGTAAATTAGAAGAAAGTGGATCGTGGGGAACTCCAATTAATATGGGAGAAAAAGTGAATACACCTGGAAATGAAATTTTTCCTTCAATTAGTAGCGATAACAAATTATATTTTGCTTCTAATGGTCATGGTGGATTTGGAGGATTAGATATATTTGAATCCACACTTAAAAATAATATTGCAGGAAAACCTTATAATATGGGCGCTCCTGTCAATAGTTTAAATGACGATTTTGCGTATAATTTGATGGAAGATAATATTACTGGTTTTTTAAGTTCAAATAGAAAAACAGGTGGTATGAATGACGACGTATATCGCGTCAGTGTATTGCGAAAAGTTCAAAGAGGAAAAAAAGTGAAAATTATTACAAAAGATAAATTCACGAAAGAAATTTTGCCTCTTACTAAATTAACATTAAATGCAGATACTTTCATTACTGATGAAAAAGGTGAATACATAACAAATATTGAAGATGATGAAGTATACAAAATTGGTGTGACAAAGGAAAAATATTTTGTTTTCAGTGATTCCGTTTCAACAAATTCATCAAAAAAAGAATCTGAATTCACGAAGAATTTAGAGTTGATTAAGGATTATAAACTTTCATTATTAGCTGGTATTTATGATGCAAGAACTGGCGCGGGAATTGAAGGCGTAAAAATTACTTTGAAAGATTTATCAGCTGTCAATGCATTTGACTTAGTGAAAACCGAAAAAAATGGAGAGTATCGAAAATTATTAACCGACAAACAAATTGGAGATAAATTATTATATCTAATTACGATTGAAAAACAAGACTATGTTACTAAGACTTTAACGTTTGAATACGAGATTAAGAAGGAGGGTGAGATTCAATTAAATGAATTATTAGAACTTACTATTGGAAAAGTTGAAGTGGGCGTAAACATTGCAAAAATGATTGATGTAAAACCTATTTATTTTGATTTAGCAAAGTCAGTAATACGAGCAGATGCGAAATTTGAGTTGAATAAAATTGTTGGAATTATGAAAGAGTATCCGAACATTGTTATCGAATTAGGATCTCATACAGATTGTAGAGGTTCTGATGCGCGAAACTTAGCTCTTTCTCAAAGAAGAGCAAAATCAACTACAGATTATATTGTGAAGCAAGGAATTTCGAAACAACGTGTTTTATTTAAAGGTTACGGCGAAACAAAATTGTTAAAAAAATGCGATTGCAACCCTAAATCAGTAACTGCCTGTACAGAAAAAGAACATGCTAAAAACAGAAGAACTGAATTTATTATTATTAAAACAAAAAAATAAAGGACTCATTACAATAAAAAAAACCATTCATTATGAATGGTTTTTTTTATGTGTTTTTAATAAATTTTTATTTCCTGTTTAAAAATTTAAAGTCCTTACCAATGTACCTAGCATTATTTCCAAGTTGTTCTTCAATCCGCAATAATTGATTGTATTTTGCAATCCTATCACTTCTTGAAGCTGAACCTGTTTTTATTTGTCCGCAATGTAATGCAACCGCTAAATCAGCAATAGTTGTATCTTCAGTTTCACCACTTCTATGACTCATAACTGATGTATAACCATTATTTTGAGCCAGTTGCACAGCGTTAATAGTTTCGGTTAAAGTTCCAATTTGATTTACTTTCACTAAAATAGAATTTGCTACACCTGTTTTAATTCCTTTAGATAAGAAATCTACATTTGTCACAAATAAATCATCACCTACCAACTGGGTTGTACTGCCTAACTTATCTGTCATTAATTTCCATCCATCCCAATCTTCTTCTGCAAATCCATCTTCTATTGAAATAATAGGGTATCTTTTTCTCCAATCGGCCCAAAAATCAGTCATTTGTGATGATGTTAATTTATCACCTGTTGATTTTTTAAAGTGATACATTTTTTCTTCAGTATTATAAAACTCAGATGCTGCTGCATCCATAGCAATATAAATATCTTCACCAGCTTTGTAACCTGCTTTTTCAATGGCAATCATCACTGCTTTTATGGCATCTTCATTATTTTTAAAATTAGGTGCAAATCCACCTTCATCTCCAACATTGGTTGCTAACCCTTGTGCTTTCAAAACAGCTTTTAAATGATGAAAAACTTCCGTACCCATTCTTAAGCCTTCGCTAAAGCTACTAGCACCAACTGGCATAATCATAAATTCTTGAAAATCAATTCCGTTATCAGCATGTGATCCACCATTCAAAATATTCATCATTGGAATTGGTAATAAATTTGCATTTACACCTCCAATATAACGATAAAGTGGCTGTCCCGCAGATTCT
>JBIISW010000152.1:0-5678 GCA_044340865.1 Bacteroidia bacterium
TATGAGCAGCTGTGTTTAATGGGTTCTTAATTGATGAATTATATGTATTATCAAATCGTTGAGTTAAATTAACCGAGAAAAAATTTTTTCTATTCGTTTCGGTTGTTTGTGAATTTACAATTTTAGATGTTGGGAAAACAAATTCGGTATTTGGCGTATAATATATAAGAATATCGTGTGTCTTTATATGATCTTGTGCTATCAAAGAAAAAGAACAATAAACTAAACTATTAAACACAATTTTTCTAATCATTCTTCCATACAATTACACTTCAAATATAAATAAAATAATGCAAAGTGGGGGCGTATTAACCCTATCAGATTTTAGCCAGCAGACTCTAAATACTTATTGATTAATTGAGGAAAGCCATAACTCTTTAATTCAGTTCTTTTTACTTTTTTAAATCGCTTGTCTGTTATCTTTCCTTCCAGATCTAACTCGTAAAACACAGCATGAATATGTTGATGTGATAGAATGTGTTTACTAACTTTCGTTGCTTTTTTAAACTTAAAACGACTTACAATTTTTTGTAATTTTTTATTTGCTAAAATGATTTCTATATCTATCTCTTCAGAACTTTCGATTAAATAAAACTCATATAAATTTTGCCAAATGTCTTTTTCGACGCGCTTGGTGATATATACACTTTCCTTGTGATTAAAAATAACATAATTAAAAAACCGATTCTTAATTTTTACAGTCTTCGTCTTAACTGGTAATAGAGTGACGGTTTGATTTTGAAACGCTAAACAATTTTCTTGAAGAGGACACTCTTCGCACTTCGGATTTTGTGGTTTACAAAACAAAGCACCAAATTCCATAATGGAAGAATTATGAAGATCTGCTTTTTTAGTGTGTAATAACTCATTAGCAATTAATTGAAATTCTTTTTTTCCTTGTGAAGAGTTTATAGGAGTATTACTATTAAACAACCTTGATAAAACCCTGTAAACGTTACCATCAACAACTGCGTGTGGTAACTGAAAAGCAAAAGAAGTAACTGCCGCTGCAGTGTAATCTCCAACCCCTTTTAATTTTCTAATTTCCTCATACGTTCTTGGAAACAAGCCATTGTGTTCATTTACAATATACTTTGCAGCGGTATGCAAATTGCGAGCCCTTGAATAATACCCTAATCCTTGCCAAAGTCTCATAACTAAATCTTCTGGAGCATTTGCCAAATCTACCACTGTAGGAAAATGCTCTACAAATTTTACATAATAACTTAATCCTTGTGCAACTTGTGTTTGTTGAAGTATAATTTCAGATAACCATATCTTATAAGGATCTGTCGTGTTTCTCCACGGCAAATCTCTTTTATTGATTTTATACCACTGAATTAATTTATTGGAAATTGGATGCATGAATTTATTCCTCTTCTATGGCAAAAATTTTATTTATAATATGTACGTTTTTTTCTTTTATTATTTTTCTTTTTAAACTCATTTTTGGAGTAAGTTCGCCGCCCTCAATACTCCAGTCAGATGATAGTATTTGACACCGTTTTAATTGTTCAAATGGAGCTAAATCTTTATTCACGTTTTTAATATGATCATTTATTATTTTCTTTAAAGCTTCGTGATTACTCATTTCTTGGTTTGTTGTCCACTCAATATTATTTTCCTTGCAGTAGTCTTTAAAATTAACGAACGACGGCACAATAAGTGCTGATGCGTGTTTTTCGCCTTCACCAATGACCATAGACTGTTCAACGAATCGAGATTCTTTAATTTTATTTTCTATCATTAACGGTGCAATGTATTTCCCTGAACTTGTTTTAAAAATTTCTTTGATTCGATCCGTGATCTTTAAAAATTTTCCTTCAACAAATGTTCCTACATCTCCTGTATGAAACCAACCATCAATATCGATAACTTCATTAGTAGCGACTTCATTCTTATAATATCCATTCATTAAATTTGGGCCTTTTACTAAAATCTCTCCGCTCTCAGAATCTATTTTTACAGCGACTCCTTCAATGACTGGTCCACATGTTCCTATTCGAATATTGTCTTCTCCATATCTATTTACACTTACAACCACACAAGTTTCTGTAAGTCCGTATCCTTGTAAACAAACAATATTAGCGCATAAAAAAACGCGTTCTAATTTTGGGTTCAACGCCGCTCCACCCGACGCAATACAAACTAATTTTCCGCCTACAGCTTCGCGCCATTTACTGTAAACTAATTTATCTGCGATTTTATGTTGAATTCGATACCAAAAACTGTTGTTATTATTTAATTCGTATTGTTGCGTTAAACGAATACTCCAATCAAAGATTTTTCTTTTAACTCCAGTTAGTTTTTCGCCCGTAGCAGTTATTTTTTCGTAAACACGTTCAATCAAACGAGGAACAGAAACAAAGATTTGTGGTTTAATTTCTTTCAAATTATCTCCTATTGTTTCGAGTCCTTCGGCATAATAAATAGAAATTCCTTTATATAAATAGAGCGTGCAAACCATGCGTTCATAAACATGATTCAATGGTAAAAAGCTCAACGCCCTCCAAGAACTTTTAAATGGAGCAAAATCTTGACACGCTAAAACATTTGATACTAAATTATGATGTGTTATCATAACACCCTTTGGAACACCCGTGGTTCCTGAAGTATAAAGAATGGTTAAAAGGTTACTTGGTAAAATAGCATTTTTTATGCGCTGTAATTCTTCAAAACAATCGTTTTCAATTCCTAAATTAATAAATTCATCAAAAGACAACAGTCCGTCTATCTTCTCAAAACTAACAATGTGTTGGACGTGTGGCAGTTCTTTTTCAAGAGAAACAAGCTTTTCATAAATAGATTTATCTGAAATAAAAATAAGCTTTGCTTCAGAATGGTTTAATATAAACTGTAAATCGTGTTTGCTTGCCGTTGGAAAAATTGGCACCGTAACAACATTAGCCTGTTGTGATCCGTAATCACAAAAGTTCCACTCTGGTCTATTATTAGAAATGATAGAAACTTTGTCGTGCTGTGTTATGCCCATTTTTATTAAAGCATAACTCACCCAATTACTATAATTAATAAAATCTTCGTTCGAATATTTTTTCCAACTCTTATTTACTTTGGAGCTCAATACATCGTTTTTTACAAACGACGATTTGTATAAATCCAAAATATCAAATACGCGTTTTATTTCCATCATGTTCGCTTTTTTTGGTTGCTATTCAAAGATTACAATTTTTATAAGAATAAACAAATAGCCTATGCTAGTGGAATCAACTTAATAATTTCTTCTAAGTAATAAGCATCCGTTTGATCAAATGTTTTGAGGCTTTCGCTATCAACATCTAAAACAGCAAAAACATTATTTTGTTTATCAAACAACGGTATGACTATTTCCGATTTTGAAAGGGAACTGCAAGCAATATGTCCAGGAAAATTATCTACATCGTCAACAATTATAGTTTCTTTTTTATTCCACGACGTTCCGCAAACCCCTTTTCCTAAAGCAATGCGAGTACAAGCTATTGGCCCTTGAAAAGGGCCGAGTACTAATTCATTACGCTTAACAAGATAAAAACCCGCCCACAAAAAATTAAAGGCCTCCTTTAATGCAGCAGATACATTTGCCATGTTTGCAATCAGATCGTTTTCTGCACCAATGAGTTGTTTTACTTGTGGAAGCAAAGACGCATACTTTTCTTCTTTACTTACTCCAACAATGATTAAATTTTCTGCCATAAGTTCGTTATTTATTTTAAGAAGTTAAATTTATTAAAGAATCGCGTCTTGTACTATTAATTTTAAAATTAACTTTATATCTCTTTTTTGATTTATACCCATGTTAGAAAAATATTTCATTGCCATCGTTCCTTCCGATTCTTTGTTATCAGAAATAGAAGACATTAAGAAGTATATATCAAAAAAACATCAGTCGCATGGCGCGCTTCAATCTCCTGCTCACATTACCTTACACATGCCTTTTAGCTATGAAAAAGAAGAAAAATTGTTAGCGTGTATTGAAGCATTTAAATTTAAAACTCCATTTAATATCAATTTAAATGGGTTTGGCTGTTTTGAGCCACGCGTTGTTTTTATTAACGTTGCTACAAACGATTCTCTTTTTTTACTACAAAAAGAATTAGTTCAAAATATTAAAAAAAATCTTGGTATTTTCAACCAATATGATGATTTAAAAGGGTTTCATCCTCATATTACTATTGCTTTTCGTGACCTAAAAAAACAAACATTTTATAAGGTTTGGGAAGAATACAAAACATTGCCTTTTTCTTCACAGTTTAGTTGTAATGATATAGCTGTTTTTAAGAAAGTAAACCGGGATTGGAAAATTTATAAACGTTTTAATTTTACGACATAAAAAAACCACGATATTTCTATCATGGTTTTTTAAATTTTATTGATTTACACTATGGTTTTTTCATTAACACTTCGTCGATCATACCATAGTCTTTAGCCTCTTGAGCTGTCATCCAGTAATCACGATCACTATCAGCCCAAACTTTTTCATACGTTTGTCCACTATGAGTTGCAATAATGTCGTATAATTCTTTTTTCAATTTTTGAATTTCGCGAGCTGTAATTTCAATATCAGATGCTTGTCCTTCTGCACCTCCTAACGGTTGGTGAATCATAACACGAGCATGTTTTAAGGCTGTACGTTTTCCTTTTGTACCAGCACATTGCAAAACAGCGCCCATACTTGCTGCCATTCCAGTACAAATTGTTGCAACATCTGGTTTAATGATTTGCATCGTATCATAAATACCTAAACCAGCATAAACAGAACCGCCAGGAGAATTCAAGTAAATTTGAATGTCCTTTTTAGGATCTACAGATTCTAAAAACAACAATTGAGCCTGAACAATATTAGCTACTTGGTCATTTATACCAGTTCCTAAAAATATAATTCTATCCATCATTAAGCGAGAAAAAACGTCTAAAACAGATACATTTAATTGTCTTTCTTCAATAATGTTAGGGGTTAAATTTCTTATTCCTGTTGATATTGCAGAAGCGTAACTATCATAGGTTAAGCTATTGATGCCCACATGTTTTGTGGCATATTTTTTAAATTCGTTTTGATCAAACATAATTTGTTTTTTAAGTTGTTAAACAAATGTAATTGTTGAATAGTAATAAATAGAAATAAAATTAAAAAAGTTTTAAACCTCATAAAGTCAGCATTTAATTAGATTTTAAGAATATGAACCTACATATTTAAAAATACTTACCGATATTTGTCATCTAAAAAAAAATTATGGAAAACATACCTTATATTATATATGCAGAAGCAACTCCAAATCCTGCTTCCTTAAAATTTGTAGCTAATAAGATTTTAATTAACCAAAAAGGCGCTAGTGCAGAATATAAACACGCTTCCGAAACTCAAACCGCTCCAATTGCGGCTAAATTATTTCAATTTCCATTTGTAAAAACGGTGTTTATTTCGGCTAATTTTATTACAATTACAAAAACGGATAGTGTTGAATGGGATGATATTACCATTGAACTGCGCAGTTTTATTACTGAGTATTTAAATAATGGAAATTTAATTGTTACTGCTCTTCCTAAACAAGAGGTGGCTATTGATAATACCTTTACAGAAACTAAAACTATTAGCACACAGCATAATGCACCAACAAACGATGTGGAAGCTAAAATAATTGAAATACTAGATCAATATATTCGTCCAGCAGTTGAACAAGATG
>JBIISW010000155.1:0-5663 GCA_044340865.1 Bacteroidia bacterium
CTGTTACTCCAGTTATAAAATACAATGGTGGAGAAAAATCAATGAAACCAGTAATACTTGTAGGTGAAAAAGCAGTTGGAAGCGGGCAAAAAATTAGTTATGAAAAAGGTGGTTCATTTAATTATACAAGCGAGAAATTTGCCTACGATCCTGCAATGAAGGTTGCAACTGTTGAAGTAAGAGCACAAGGTGTAGTGAAGAAAAAGTCTAAAGTATTTGCTCCTGTAACATTAGCTGATGGAACTGTTGTAACACCTTTATTAGTTCGTAATAGCGAGAAAGGAATTTATGCAGCTGATGCTTTTGTTAAGTTAGTTCCTGTAAATCAAATTGCTAATATTTATTATGCTATCAATGCTTCTGATGTTCGTTCTTCTGAACTGAAAAGTGAAGAAATGAAAAATATCCAATCATTTATCTCTCAAAATATTAATAATTCATCGTATGCATTTAAAGACATTAGCGTTTCTGCTTATGCTTCACCAGATGGAGAATTAACATTAAATGCTGATTTAGCTCAAGACCGTGCGAAATCTGGTGCAAACGCATTAAAAGGAGAGTTCAAAAAGAATAAAAACAAAACTCAAACCTTTGGTAAGGAAGACGCAAACTATGTAACTAAGACAACAGCTGAAGATTGGGATGGTTTTAAAACAATGATGGAATCTTCTACAATAGCTGATAAAGATTTAATTTTACGTGTTTTAACCATGTATGCTGATAACGATCAACGTGAAAAAGAAATTAAAAACTTATCTAAAACTTACACAGAGGTTGCTGATAAAATTTTACCAAAGTTACGTCGTTCTGTATTAACAGTAAATGTTGATAAGAAATCACGTACAGACGAACAAATCACTAAATTAACAACGTCTAGCATTGATAGTTTATCTTTAGAAGAATTATTATATGCAGCTAACTTAACTACAGATTTAAATAATAAAGTGATGATTTACAAAGCAGCAGAAAAAAACTTTGCTAGCGATTGGAGAACATCTAATAATTTAGGTGTTGCATTATTATCTCAAAATAAAGTAACAGAAGCTTCAGAAGCATTTAATCGTGCAGAAAAAACAGCAAACGGAAATCCAATTGTAATGAATCATTTAGGAATCATAGCTGCAAAATCTGGTGATCGTAAAAAAGCAATGGATTATTATAACAAAGCAAACGGTGCCGGTCCTGAGGTTAATTACAACAAAGGGATTTTAAATATTCGTGATGGTAAATATGCTGATGCCGTTTCTAATTTTGGATCTTCTAATGATTTTAATAAAGCGTTAGCAGAATTATTAAATGGAAATGCAGCGTCTGTTGCTACAACATTAGATGCAAGTAATGATAAAGATATGGCAATGGCATTTTATTTAAAAGCAGTTGCTGCGGCACGTTCAGCTAATGCATCAAACGTAGTATCAAATTTAAAAGCTGCTATCGAAAAAGATGGTAGTTTAAAGTCTGCGGCTAAAGATGACGCTGAATTTATTAAATTAAAAGAGAATGCTGATTTTAAAGCTTTAGTAAACTAATAGTTAAAATTATAATGTTAAAAAGAAAAAGCTTCACATTTTGTGAAGCTTTTTCTTTTTATAACAAGTTTGAATAATGGATTGTTTATTAAATAGGTTAGTCGATTAATTTCTTTACTGCTAATTGGCCAACCAAACTTCCTATAGCAACACCCATACCACCCATTCGCACAGCGCAAACTACATGTTTTGAAACAGATTGAATAATCGGCATTTTTTCATTGCCAATACCCATTATACCAGTCCAACGTTGGTCAATCTCAATGTTTTGGTTGGGCAAAATAGTTTGTTTTAAAAATTGAGTTAAATAATTTTGAATCTTTGTATTTAGTTCAAAATCGCTAGTTGTTTCATTTTTTATATCGAGATTTCTTCCACCTCCCAATAATATTCTGTTATTTATATTTCTAAAATAAACAAATCCTTCGTTGTAATGAAAAGATCCTTTTATCTTTAAATTAGGAATTGCTTTTGTAATTAAAACTTGCGCTCTTGCTGGCTTAATATTTTTTAGATTTAATAATTCGTTAGCAAATCCATTTGTAGCAATAATTGTTTTTTTACTCTGAATGTTACCTATTGATGTATTAAGCCAAACACTAGTTGAAGAATCTTCAATTTTATTAACATCTATGTTATTGAGAATCATAACGCCTTTTTTTATAGCCAATGATGAGAGCGATAACATCATTTTTCCTGTATCAATTTGTCCTTCTTGTGTGTTATGAATAATACCTTTTATTGAATGAAATCCAAATTTTTTAATCTTGTTAATTTCAACTCGGTATGTTTGTTTTTGTTTGGTAAATTGATATAATTCTTTGTTGAAAAATTCGATATCATCCACACAGTTTTTAAAGCTTTTATGGTCATCAAATAATTCGTATCCACCAAGCTGTTTGTAATCAATGGATTTATCTCCTAGTCGTTTGCGTAATAATTCTAATCCTTTTATTCGCATTTCGATGGTTTGAAAAACTAAATCGCTAGATGTCTTTTTTATATCTGACGATAATTCACTAATACTTCCAAAACACGCGAAGCCAGCATTTTTTGTGCTTGCACCAGTAGGCAATACGCCACGTTCTAACACTAAGACTTTTGCTTTTTTAAATTTTTCTTTATATGAAATGGCTGCACTCAAACCAACAATACCGCTACCAACTACAATTAAATCAATATTATTGAAATAAGTTTCAGATTCCCAGAAACTTGTGTTTATAATATGTTGATTGTGATTCATTGTTATTCCGAAGTATTTATTTTTTTTTGTTAATTTTGTTTCTTACACAAAATTACATTTTGTTAGCCATGAAACGCATATTCCTTGCCACTTATTTTATAATTGCATGTTCCTTTTTCGGTTTGGCTCAAAATTGGTACCTTTCATTAACGGGAAGAGTTGAGCAAAACGGCACGGATTTAGAAGGAGCTTCTGTTACTTTAATGAATGGAACAAAGCAAGTGGCTCAAATTATAACACAAGATGATGGCGAATTTGGTTTTAAAGTTCCACCTGATGGAGATTTTACAGTATTTGTAACTAAAAAAGGATTATGTACTAAAAATTTTCAATTGTCTACAAAATTTGTTCCTTCTCAAAGTAAAGGGGTTAGTCAATTTGATATTCCTGGAATTATTCTATTTGAACAAAATCCAGATGTCGACTATTCTATTTTAAATCAACCAATTGTTAAAATAAAATATGATATAGTAAAAAATATTTTTGATTATGATGAAGAGTATTTTACAAAATCATTAGCTGCGTTAGATAAGTTAAGACAATTAGAAAAAGAGGCCTTTGATAGACAGAAAAGTATCAATGCAAGTTATCAATCGTTTATTAAATCAGGTGATAAAGCTTTTCAAAAAAAGGATTGGGCAGGCGCTCAACAATTGTATAAACAAGCGTCGGATTTAAAAAAAACAGAATTATATCCTAAAAACCAACTTGTTTTAATTGATAATAATATAAAAGTGCAAAACGAGTTAGCGTCAAAGTTGGCTTCTGAAAAATTACAGGCTGATAAATTGTTGGCAGAAAAGTTAGCATCAGAGAAGGCAATAGCCGACAAGCAAGCCGCCGATAAATTAGCGTCAAAGTTGGCTGCAGAGAAATTACAGGCTGATAAATTGTTGGCAGAAAAGATAGCATCAGAAAAAGCCTTAGCCGACAAACAAGCAGCAGATAGATTATCTGCAAAACTAGCCTCAGAGAAATTACAGGCTGATAAATTGTTGGCAGAAAAGATAGCATCAGAAAAAGCCTTAGCCGACAAACAAGCAGCAGATAGATTAGCAGCAAAACTAGCCTCAGAAAAATTACAAGCTGATAAAGTCTTGGCAGAAAAGTTAGCGTCAGAGAAGGCCTTAGCCGATAAACAAGCGGCCGATAAATTAGCGTCAAAGTTGGCTACAGAGAAATTACAGGCTGATAAATTGTTGGCAGAAAAATTAGCATCAGAGAAAGCCTTAGCCGAGAAACAAGCAGCTGATAAATTAGCGGCAAAGTTGGCTGCAGAGAAATTACAGGCTGATAAATTGTTGGCAGAAAAGTTAGCATCAGAGAAAGCCTTAGCCGAGAAACAAGCAGCAGATAAATTAGCAGCAAAACTAGCCTCAGAAAAATTACAAGCTGATAAAGCATTGGCAGATAAGTTAGCGTCAGAGAAAGCACTAGCCGATAAACAAGCCGCTGATAGATTAGCAGCAAAGTTGGCTGCAGAGAAATTACAGGCTGATAAATTGTTGGCAGAAAAGATAGCATCAGAAAAATCCTTAGCCGAGAAACAAGCAGCAGAAAGATTAGCAGCAAAACTAGCCTCAGAAAAATTACAAGCTGATAAAGTCTTGGTAGATAAGTTAGCGTCAGAGAAAGCCTTAGCCGATAAACAAGTGGCTGATAAATTGGCTGCCGAAAAAAATAAGTCTTCTAATACAATTGCTCCTGTATTAGGTTTTGATCCTTACAAAAACGCCATTACAAATGGAGATAACTATTTTAAAACGAAGCGTTATTTAGATGCGAAAAAAGCGTATCAAGAAGCATTGATAATTAAAGCAAATGATACGTATACTAAAAATAAATTGCTGGAATTGGAAAAGATTTTAAATTCTGATTTAGCTAATTTAACCGAATTAGATGCTAAGATGAAAGCGCTTATGGCAAAATATCCGTTAGGTGTAACTGAAGAAACAATTGAAGGTCCCGGAGTTACTGTTATTCAAAGAGTTGTTGTTACAAAATATTCAGCGTATGTTTATCAAAAAAAAATGTTTAGTTGGGGAGGAATTACATTTTTACGCGACGCTACTCAAATAACAGAACCTATTTTTGAACAAGAAACAAAACCTTAAACACTTATGTCTAAAATTTTTGATGAAGCTATTTGTTGTGTTTGCAGCAATTCTGATCCTAATAAATTTAAAGTTAAATATCAGAAAGATGATTACGCTGTTTGCGAATGTAATACATGTTCGTTTGTATTTATTCCGCCTCATTTTAGAAAACAAATTTCTTACGAAAACTATAAGGATGAACATGTAGCTAATGCTGTTAGAAATGGAAATAATTTTGTAAAAATCGAACGTCATAAACTACGCTATAATTTAATAAAGAAATATAAACCAAGTGGTTCCTTGTTTGATTTAGGAGCAGGCTGGGGACATTTTATGTTAACAGGACAACAATATGGGTATGATGTTTATGGAATCGAAATATCAGAACAACCCTATTTATATTCAAAACATGATTTGAAATTACCTGTTGATCATATTGATTTTTTTGAAATGAAGGAAGATAAAACCTTCGATATTATAACGATGTGGGATGTTTTGGAACATATTGATAAGGCAGATTCATTTATTGAGAAATGTGCGAGAGTAAATACTAAAGGTGGTTACATCGTTATTCAAGTCCCTCAAATTGATTCTTATTTTGCAAAAAAATACAAAGATGAATGGAAAATGATGAGCCTTGACCATGTTAATTATTTTGGTAAAAAAACCATCACACAATTATTAAATAAGCATGGATATGAAGTAGAATGTATCAAATCTTCATTTGAGATCAAATTGTTTATTATGTATACGGTTTTACCTTTTATCAAAAAATTAAAAGGAAAAAAAACTGAG
>JBIISW010000035.1:0-18889 GCA_044340865.1 Bacteroidia bacterium
CATAACGATGAAACAATTCAACAAAAGAAATTTTACCACTAAAAAATTCAATATAACTCCTTATAAAATATTTAGGAACAATTAAATCTTTCAGATAATGCTCTGAAAGAGTAAAGTGATCAATATCATGCGAAATAATGGCTTTCATGCTTTAAGTTAAATTCAATTTTATTGACAAGATTAATTTTTAAAAAGTTTAAGTAACCAAGGTAACTTATTAAATTTTAACACATAATAGTCTAGTGGCAATGATCCAAATCCCTTGTAAAATGTTGCTAAACTTTCTTTTGAACCACCTCCAAAATCAAAATAACGACTCCTAGTTTCAAAAAACTGAATTGCAGAATAAGTTAAATAATGCATACTTCCTGTGTTTTCTGACTTATCAAAATTAGTTCCTTTTAAATAGACAGTATGCTTACCATTACTTATAAAATGAGCGATGGCTTTCACATTATTATTCCTATCAACCACTTTAAATGAAAATAAACTATGATTATCGATGGCTTCTTTTAATAATACTTCAAATTTTTGAATGGTAATTGACGATAAATTTAAAGTTTTAGAAAGAAATGGATTTAAGTAGGATTTGGAGAGTTCAATAATATCAGAGTCAATTATCCTCTCAAATGTTAAGTCTAGTTCAGTGGATTTCGTAATATTTCTTTTGGTATTTTGATTGAGATGGTAACCATTTTTAAAATCAATTAAATAGGTTGTTTTTTGTGAATGTTCCTTGGAACTAAATGTATTAGAAGCATTTAACTCAATATCAATAAACTTATAATGTGAAGATATATAGTTAAAAAAAGTTTCTTCAATTTGAGTATTAATTTTACCGTAAACGCCTAACTGCGGTGTAAATGGTGGTTGATATAAATAAGTAATGCCAAACTTAGTATTTTGTGTTAATGGAAAAACACTTTCGTAATCTCCTATGATGAGAGCTTCCCAATTTGGACATGTTGAATTAAGGTAATAAGATTGAGCAAAAACAAACGGCATCGATGAATTTAAAATAGTGTTATCCCATTTTAAAAAATCAATCTCCGAATGTTTTAAACGATTAATTGTCATAATTTATCGAACAAAAGTAACAACTTGATGGTTCCTTTCCAAAATTATTTTAATAAAGTTATCCAAAGCGTTGAAAGAATAATTTGCCATAGATTTTGGATGGCTCAATACCATCATGTTTTCCTGTTTAATACGTTCTAAATGAGATAAAATAATTGGTAACCTTGATGCGAAATAGCCATCTGCACAAGCAAAATGATGAGTGGTTGTGTAAAAGTGTTTATATAACCTCTTTTTATCAACTAACCAACCACCATCTCCCATTGGTTTATATAACAATGGATTGAGACGCATCTTTACATACAAATTCCAATAAAAAAGTGGTGATAACTTATCATATGAAATTGCAATTTCTTTAAACTGTCCAGATGACGCTTCTTCAATTGGATCATCATCAAATGACCACATAGATTTTTTGGGTGCGTTAATGAAATTGTATGAGTGCGCCTGAGAATCATGAAATCCATTATAGTAAACAGAACTATCTATAAAAATATTATTCTTAATTAAAGCTTTTCTAATAAACTCAAATGGCTGAACACACCATCCTCCTGCGCGATATGATTGGCATGGCTTTCCCGTAATTTCAATAATTGCTTCATGATACGTAGTTATAATTTGGTCTACCTCTACTTCACTAAAACAAGAAAGTTTATAGCGAGAAGTATCAATTTTCCATTGATTATTCACATACTTACAATCTTCCCAATGTGGATGAATATGTAGTCCAATTTCATGTCCTAACGAAACTAACTGTTTCAATTGTTTTGAAACAGCATCATAATCTTGCTTACAAGAAGTATGATGACTATTTTTTTTTAATTGTACTAAATAACCAGCATCTACAAAAAAAATAAATGGAACATGATATTTTGATGCGATATCTATTAATTTTTGTGTTGGTTCAATGATACATTTCTTAGCACTTCCTGAAACACTTCCAAAGAATAATTCATAATCAAAACTAATGCGTATATCCATAACTTAATTTCCTTTTGGTGTATATAAAGAAATTCCTTTTGAATTGTAATTATTAACTAACCAATGATGCATTTCGTAAGCATCAATAATCATACAATTGGCATCACCAATTTTAAAATGTTTTAAAAAACCTGCTTCTTCAAAATGGAATATAAACTCATTACATTTTCTTTTTTTAGACCATTCAGGGTTATGTGCTTTTGTTAGCATTGTTTTCATAAATCCATTTTCATCTTCAAGAAGTGCTCTAAATTCAGTTTTGTGATAAACAGGAAATTGAAAATTTGGAATGGCATCTTCTGAAGTATGAAAATTAGTTAAACTATTTAAATCTACTCCTATTAAAACTATTTTAGCTTTTAATTCACACAACCTATAAAAAGGGCTATTAGTATTGTATGGTGTTAATTGATTAAAATGATCTTTTACTAAATACTCAGCATGATTTCCAACAGCACAAACCGAATCGGTTGGATGAAGACTTCTTATAACATTTGATTTATTTCTAAAAACTTCTGTTATGAGGCCCATTTTTGATGGCGTCAAATAATAACTAAATACAGGATTTGTACTCAAATAATCATAATTGAATCCAACGGCAGGAAAAGCTGGCATTGCCAAAGTCCCTTCAAAACCAACAGCTTCCATAAATGCATCAATAACCGTATTTGCACCTTGTTCAACAAACCCAATTTTACTTAAACTAGAATGTAACATCACAACATCACCATTGAAAATTTCAACTTTTTGTAACTCCTCAACGATAAGCTGTTTAGTCACAATTTTATTTTTCTTTTTTAATAGTGATCTATACTTTAATCGTCTATTTTTTTTACTTTTTTTGTAAAAATCGATAATACTTTGCGGTAAAATATATTGCAAGATGTTTCTCAATACAATAGTCTAAATCAATTTGTTTTTTTATTAATTCTTATAACACAATAATGCAATAAATGTCTTTTCTCAAAGAACATTAATTCTACATTAAATCCATTTACCTCGCACAGATTAGTATAAAATTTTTCCATAAATTGATAGGGTACGTTATTAGGATCTTCGCAATTATAAAATTCTTTACGTCTTTGTAAATGGTCGTTTCTAAATACTGTATCATACTTTTTCTTCCATTTATTTTCACAATAAGGCATTACGTTAAATATTAAAGTACAATTATCCATACATCTTCTAAAAATGATTGGTAGAATTTCAAAATGCTCACAGTATTGGTTTTTATCTCCATAAATTCCCATATGTGCGTCCATAATGATAAAATTAAATTTTTTATCAGACGCATAAACTTCTTTAAAGCTATCTGTAATTTTAATTGTAGCATTTGGTAAATTTTTTTTAAGAAATGGCTCCCAGTAACTACTAATCTCCCAAGCTTCAAAATATTTTGCATATTTATAATACGCAGGTGCTTGATGTTCTCCTGAATTAGAAAATACTTCCAATGCAACTAGATCATTAAATAATTTTTCTTCTTTTAATCGTTTTGTTACCTTGTAAATAGGATATGTTCCTAATAAGTGTTTTAAACGACGACGTTTAGATCTTAAAAATTCTATCATAATTTAGTATGTATTTCGTTTAATAAATTTTAAACCGATTTCAAACAATAAATTTGCTTTATTAATTGTATAATATGGTACAATAGTTCCACCAAATTCTCTAAAATATTTCTCTACTTCGGGCAGCATACTTCCTTCAAAATCAAATAGTTTAATGCCAATTTTTTTTGCATATAAAATACTTTGCCACATGCAAGAAACACCAGCACCATGATGCTTATTTGATTCGTCATATCCTCCTAGTAAATAATAACAAATTTGATTGTGATAAATAATAAATGTACATGCCGAAGGCTGGTTATTTTTATATGCTACGAATGTAAAACTATTTGTGCTATCTGCAAACTCAAATAAAATTTTATTTATCATATTTTCATCTACAGATTTATTTCTCCTTAAAAAAGTTTTTAAAATTAAATTTTTAACTATCTGATAATCAAATTCTTGTTTTACTTGTATTAAATCTTTGGTAGCTTTTTTAATTGATTTACGTTTTTCAGTAGTAAAATTTTCAAAAAGAATTTCTTCCGATTTATCCAACATTAACTGATAGGTATAGTTTGGTATTACCTTAAAATTAGACCAAAAATATGGTTGAGTATCTATAACATTTACAGGAAAAGCAGTTCTAATTATATTAAAATTTATTTTTTTTAAATAGTCGCAGATTAAAAAATGAATATCTTTTTCAAATGTGTTTTTATTACTTATGTTAAGCGCCGGATTAATAAAAAAAAAGCCATTATTTGAAGAATATGGAGGGGTAGAAAAATACGTCAAACCAAACTTTTTATTAATATATAAATTAAACGCGCCAATCAATTCGTGATTAGAATTAAAAATTCCATTTACAAGAATATTTTCAGAATATATTTCTAACCACTTAGGTAAGTTAAAAACACTCCCATACTTAAAAAAAGCCTCCTGATAATTTAAATTATTATGTTGAATTTCTTTTATGTACATTTTATCATGTTTTTATATAATGATATCATTTCCTGAACATTATTAATCCAATTATATTTTTCAATTACTTTTTTTCGAGCTGCTAAACCAACTTTTTCTTTCAAATCACTATCCAATAAATATTTCTCTATTTCTTGTGCTGTTTGACTGACATTTCCAATTTCAACCAAACTACCAAATTGTTCATTCTCAATAATTTCTTTTAATCCACCAGTATTAGTTGCTATTACCGGCTTTTCGCATGCCATGGATTCAATCACTGAAACACCAAAACTTTCGTAATCACTAAGGTTTGCTAATACATCAATCATATTGAAGTAATTAGAAACTTCAGAAAATGGAATTCTGCCAGTAAAAATAACATCATCCAAAAGATTAAGATTCTTTACTAATTGTTTTAATTCATTTTCTTGAGAACCTACACCTATAATTAATAATTTTAATGATTTATCAATATGTTTCAATTTTAAAACAGAAAAAGCCTTAATTAAAACATCGACATTATAAAGACTTTCCAATGCTTTGATACAACCTATAACAAAAGAACTATCTTCAAATAAACTAGTTACTTCCATTTTACAAAAAACAGTAGTATCAACGCCAAAAGGGATTACATCAATGTGTTTATTGGTAATTTGAGATAAAAAGTCTTTAATTGTATGTGAAGTGGCACAAATAGTATCAGACTTATTTAAATTGTATTTAAGTATTGATTTATTTATGAAATTTTTTTGTGGAAATTTCATAACATCTGTTCCCCATGCAGATATAACAAACGGATGAAAACCGCTTAATGCTCCAATTAATCCATAACTCGTAGCATAATGAGCATGAACTACATCAGGTTTAAATTGAGCTATTGATTTTTTCAATGCGTTTAAAAAAGTAAAATACTCTAATTTTCCAATTAACGAATTTGAGTTATGCTTGTTTTTTGGTTCAAATAAAAGTGTAATATTCTCGTGTTTTTCAAACCAAGGATATGAAGATGAATTAAAACTAAACAAACCAACTTCAATTCCATGTTCAGCAAGTCCTATAGCCCATTTTTCAGTATGCTCAGAATAGGTATCAGATAATAATAAAATCTTCATAGCTTTTTTCACTTTTTAAAATTAATAAGTTAATTGAATTAAAAAATATAAAAGTTAGACCTTTATGAACAAACAAAGTTTAATGAAAAACGTCGTTTTTTTTTATTTTATGTATATTTACATGCATTGAAAACATTAAACATTGCATATATTTCTGAAACAAATCCTGATGACAAGCATGCTTGGTCGGGTACTGTTCACTATGCATATGAAGCGCTTAAAAAAAATGGCCATATTTTACTTCCCCTCGGGCCTAAAGAACCAAAAATTGCAGGTTTAATTTGTAGAATAATAAATCAAATTAGTTTAAAAGTTTTAAATAAGCGATTTGATTATCGACATTCAAAAATTTATTCAAAAGCATTTGGAAAATTGTTTACAAAGGAATTAAACAAAACAAATTACGATGTGGTTGTTGTATGCGGGGGAACTGAGTATGGAGCATATATTAAAACTTCAAAACCTATTTTTTATATTTTAGATAGAACGATTGAAGGAGCTATAAATTATCACACTATCTTATCTAATCTTTTAGATTATTCGAAAAAACAAAGTATCGCAACCGATAAAAAAGCAATGTTAGAATCTACTAAAGTTTTCTTTTCATCACAATGGGCGGCAAATCATGCGAAACTATTTTATCACTTAGATAACTCAAAAACATTTGTTATTCCTTTTGGTGCAAATTTAGATTCTATACCAGTTAAAGAAATTGCATTAGTTGATAGAGATTTAACTACTGTTAAATTGCTTTTAATTGGCACATATTGGTTTAATAAAGGAGCTGATATTGCTTTAAATACACTTAATCATCTTATAAAAAATAATATTAATGCTACATTAACTATAGTGGGATGCTCACCTCCAAACGAGATAAAGCAAAAAGGATTAACTATTATTCCTTTTGTTGATAAAAATTCGAAGGAAGGATTGAAACAATTGTGGGAGCTTTATTTAAATCATCATTTTTTTATTTTGCCAACGCGCTTTGATTGCACACCAATTGTATTTTGCGAAGCAAGTGCGTTTGGGTTGCCAATTTTAACCGCAAATACAGGAGGAGTTGCAGGACATATTTGCGAAGGTGAAAATGGTTTTTTAATAAATTATGAAGATATGGGAATGGCATATGCAGAGAAAATAATGTCTATAATCACACTACCTAATGATTATAAAAAATTACGAAATTCTACAAGAAAATATTATGATGATTATTTAAACTGGGAATCATGGGCTAAAACAATTACAAGTGAAATAGAAAATTCTATTGTTTAAATTTTCTAAAAATACATTTTAATAATAGCTTAGTTAGATTTTCATTAGCTAATTTGCTTAAATCCGATTTAAAATAAAATAAAAATGCTTTTAATCCTAAATTTGTATTTCCACAAGTATCAATCCATTGTTTAGAAATTACCTTTTTAAAAACAGATAAGTCTATTTTTTTAATATTATTATTTTGGCAAAGTAAACTTTTTAACCATTTTTCAGCATCAATTAAATCATTAAAGTCTATTAAAAATTGGGAAATCCCTAATTTACAATGTATATTAAGTTCACTTTTTGAAAAAACAAAACCTACTTTTGTTAATATACTTTCTCTTACTAAATTTGCTGAATTTTGTTGTTCTATGTTATGAACGGAAGTAACCTGCTTATTATGAACCCTATACTTAAATAAAGTTTTAGGAACGCTTGAAAACTGAGTTAAAAAAATAAGTCGGCTCCATAATTCGTAATCTTCAGCATGTTTATACGATGGATTAAAAATAATTAGTTGATCTACAAGAACTGATTTTCTAATTAAAAGAGAAGGGTGAATAACAGATGCATTAAATATCATGTTACTCATTATTTCTTCTTGATTTTGAATTGCTAAATATTCTGTTTCACTGTTTTCATTGAACTGAATATAATTACAACCTAAAACTCCTACACTCTCATTATTTTCTAAAAAATCAACTTGTTCCATCAAACGATTTACGCAACTAATATCATCGGCATCCATGCGAGCTATATACTTACCATTTGCTATTTCAATCCCTTTATTCAGCGAATAAATTAATCCCATATTATCGAAATTATCAATGCATATAACTCGTTTATCTGTATATGAATTAATTATTGCTAGGCTATTATCAGAAGAACCATCATTAATAATAATAAATTCAAAATCGATAAATGTTTGATTTAAAATGCTTTCAATAGCTTCGTTCAAATAGGTTTGTCCGTTGTATACAGCCATAACAACAGAAACCAATGGTGATTTTTTATTTAAATTTTGATCCATTGATTCGGAATTAAGTCTTTTGAATTACTATTTAAAAACCATTGTTTTGGTGCCACAACTATTTTATTTGGGTTATTGTTTAACCAAGCACCCCACCAACTAAAACTACTGTTGGCAATTATTGCATGTTTACAAAAACTCATGACAAACAAATCTAAATGAAAACTTGTTCTTTCATTCGCATCCATAAAATGCATCTTTGCTTCAAAATTCAAATTTTCTTTACACCAAGTTAAATCATCCGAAAACACAAAAACTTCAATATCTGGATAATTATTTTTAATTGTTTGTAGTGCTTTACTATAATAATCCATTGAAAGTATGTTATGAAGATTATGATTCTTATTAGAAATATAATCCCCTCTTCTTACATGCAAAAAAACAGACTCACAATTACTTATTTTATTTACCCATTCTAAATTTATAGAATTTACTGGTTCTTTTGGAGTAAATTCGTTTAACAATATAGATTTACAATTTTTGAAATAATTTTCAGATTGCCAAAATCCTTCTAAATAGGTGTTTTTAGGGAATTTAAAAAAATGTTTATTAAATAAAGAACCACTTTCAGCTGCGTAAACATAATTAAATAAAAAAGGAAAATTGCGTTGTAAACCTCTACTATATTTAGATGATTTTTGGATATTAAATAATTCTATATCTGTGTCAGATGCAAATTTTAAATTTAAATTAAATACATTAAGCTCAAGTTCTCTTTTAGTATAAGAGCCATTCGAATCTTTATCTAAATAAGAGGTATCAATCAATAGTTCAGTTTGATGCAGTATTGATAATTGTTTACCAGCAGCATACTGAAACATTTGATTACCTAAACCACCTATTAATTTTACAATAATCATATAAACTGTTCGATTTTAAATATATAATTATTGTAACGACTTTCAAAAAAACGTTGTTTAAGGAGTTTCCATTGGCGGTTTTTAGGCAACGAATTACAAATTGAGTTAAAAAAATCTTCGTGTTTTTGAACTTCAGGCACAATATTTTTCAACTCAGAAAAAGATTTAATATCAAATTTAAAAAACAGGTAATCAAAAAAAGCAGCAAAACCGTTTCTGTTATGTATGTTTTTTTCAATTTTTATATATAACAATACGTGTTCCCTTATTTGTGTTTCAATATCATTTATAACACTTCCTGTTATTTGACCAACCGCACCATGTGAAGTAGCAATTAAAGGCGATGGTAAATAAACAACATTTTTAGAATGAAATAAATACTGCATATAAAAATCAACATCTACCAACCATTTAAACTCAATATCATAACAAATAGCCTTGTTATTTATGTATAATGATACAGAAGGTGCACCAATCGTGTTTTTAAAGAATAAAAATTCAGGCTTTTGCTTTACTAGGTTAAATTGTTTACTCGAAATTTGATGAATACGATGCGTATTGTTTTTAATATCCCAAACATCTGTTTGACAAAACAAAAAAGAAGCTTGTTGCTTTTCAATAGCATCAACCATTAATTGAAGGCTATCCTTTTTTGTAAAAAAGTCATCGTGATGCATGATTTTAATATATTTTCCTTCTGCATTTGAAACGGCATAATTCCAATTTTGTGGCGATCCTAATGACGGATTATTTCTAAAATAAGTATAATCTAAATTTAATACATAACTTTTTAAAAACAATTCAACAGAATCATCTGGAGTATCATCTGATATAATTAATTCGAAATTTTTAAAATCTTGAAAAATAATGGAATCCAAACACTTTTTCAAGTATTCGGTTTGTTTATAAGTTGGTATACATATAGAAACTAGTTTTTTCATTTTATACTATAAACCGATGTGTTTTCCATAATTGAGCCTTTGTAAAACAATTCCTCTACTGGTAAATTATTCGAATCTAAATACCAAGTAAGGTGTTGTGCGGCTAATTTCCCTCCTACTCTAATAGCATCACACTCTTCTGCGTTTCCAAAAGCTAATGGTTTATATAAAGCTAATGTTGTATCAACCATGGCATCATATACATCTTTATCTAAAATTTTTTTCCAAAAAACAGATTCATTATGTATTGCATCTTGTTTATTCAAATATGTATCTGGTAAATCATCAATTTTTAGTGCAACACCAGCTTTTTCCTTTCCTGTATACTTATTTAATTGTTTATATAACTGGTATACAAAATCCTTCGGGCAATCTTTCTGTAATAAAATATCAGGATCGGAATACACATAATATCCATTTTTAAATTTAGCAAACGTATCCGTTAACCATAAGGCACGGTAACCCCTGTTCTTTTTCAAAAAAATAACTTCAGCATTTACTGTTTTATAATACTCCAATAATGGAGGGTACGAACTATCATTATCTAAAATATAAATATGTTTATACCCAAATGACTGCAATTGATCTACCATCAATTTTAAAAATGTAAAACGATTGCGGTTATTAATAATAATTGGGACATCAAAGCAATTTTGTGCAGTTATGACTTCTCTGCAAAATAACATTCGTTTAATAGCGCGATTAGATTTAGATAAAAATCGTATCGTTCGTTTTTTTAAAACAAATAACCACTCTTTTATTTCATTATCCTTAGCCATTAAAATTCTTTTTTTCCTCTCAACTTTTGAAATGTATTGATTACAGAAACAAATTTGCTTCTTGAAAAAGCATTTTGTTTTTTCAACGAATCATATACCATTTCAGAAACATTAAATTTCCATGCAAGTTCTCGTTCTTTCAATTGCAGTTGATTTTGACTACTATCATTACTTACACCATTACCATCAAATAGAGTAATGAATTCATTTATATGCTCTGTAGTGATATTTGGCTTTATTAAACATCTTAAAAAAAATTCGTAATCACCTACAATTTTGAAAGATGTATTATACAAACCATATAACTTAAACAATTCTGATTTAATAAAAACGCAAGGATGCCAAAACGTACTATTTAGCATAAAATCAGAATTAACAGTAGTTGGAGCAAGATGCTCTTCCACTACACCATTAATATCTAACAATAAATCACCATAATACAATGATTTTTTTGTAAGGAAAAACGGATAAACTTTTTCAAGGATACCAATTTTCGATAAGACATCGCCACTATTTAAAAATAATAAATACTCTCCATTTGCTTTTAAAATTCCTTTATTTTGTGCGTCATAAATCCCATCATCTTTCTCACTAATCCAATAATTAATTCGGCTATATTGTTTAATTATATGAACACTATCATCCGTTGAATTACCATCAATCACAATAAACTCAAAATTTTGAAAAGATTGAGAAACAACACTATTAATGGTTTTTTCTAACCCTTTAGCATTATTAAAATTTATAGTTATGATTGATATTTTAGTCACTTTATGTATAATTAATTAAGTAGTTTCTTTTTAAATGTATAAATAGTGTGTCTCAATCTCGTTAGTAAACTATGTTTTTTAGAAAACACCAATAATTTAGCATACTCAGTTAATGCAAAAAAGCAAACACTTTTTCCAGTAATGAGATGAAAGCCGTAAGGTATTCCATTTTTAAAGCTAATATCTTTTGTTGGTATTTGAAATAAATTACCTTGTCTAAATCGATATTCGTTACTAACTACATTTGTGGAACTGGCATTATTGAAATCAAAACTATGGCTATTATGTACGTTTCCCAAATTAAAAAATCCTTTTTCTTTTGAAAAGAAATATAAAAACGTCATATCACAAATTCCTCCTAAAATACTATGATCTGTATGATACTTCCATTTTTCGTTCAAAATTTCAATCTTATCTGAAGTATAATACGATGCAATATTTTCACAAAACATATTTATAGATTTTTTTGACCAAATAGAACAACAAGCAGAACCTGCCCAATAATAATTATCTTGGTTTTTTGGCACGCAATATGCAAATTCAAAATCGCTATAATTAGCCATTATACTTGAAGTTTGGCTATACAAAAAAACATCAGAATCAAGATACAATACCTTTTCAATTTGCTTTGTATTCATGAAATTTTTCAAAACAAACCACCTATAAATACACATGTACTCAAACTGGTAAGTATTTGAACTCATATGTTTGTAGTATGATTTAAAAAGAGTTTCGTCGGAATTGATTTGCTTACTATCAATTATTTCTGCTTTACATACAACAGATGTGTTATCAGTTAACAAATAAACCTTGTTATTAAATGAAGCTGCTTGAGTTATTGCATCACTAAGATAATTTGGTATATCACCAAAATGAATAAATACAACTGGAATACTATTATCTTTTTTATTATCCATTATTTATATTCATTAAATCTTGATAAACTTTAAGCGTTTTTAAAGCGGTAGCTTGCCAAGTAAACTGTTTTACATTTTGCTTCCCTAATTTAACTAAATTATTCCTAAGTTCCTTATCGTCAAATAATGTATCCATTACCTGTTTTAACTCATCACTATTTTGGCAATTAATAGATAGTGCGCAATCATTTGCAACCTCAGGCAAACTACTACTATTTGAACAAATAACTGGGCAATTATTTGCCATTGCCTCTAAAACTGGCAAGCCAAATCCTTCATATATACTAGGATACACAAAAAAAGTAGCATGCTGATATAAATTAACCAAATCAAGATCGCTTCCTTTTTTATAGATAACCTGATCAGAAATTTGAAGTGTTGAAATCAAATCTAATTCCTCCTTATTAAATGCATGACTTCCAAAGCATATTAATTTAGCTTTATTTTTTAACGATGACGAAGCATATGCTTTTAATACATTATCAAAATTTTTATATCCTTCTCGTTTTCCAACATATAAAATATAATCTTCCTTAACAATTCTATTTAACTGTGGTTCAAAACTATCAACGCCATGATGAACAACTGACGTTTTATTGATATCAACGTTGTAATACTTTATTAAATCTAACTGAGTGTTTTTTGAAACACAAATGATGTGATTAGCAGCATCAATGGATTCCTTTTTTTTTGTTAAATAATCATCAGAGTCGGAGAAATTACTCGGAAATTTTTCATAAATCAAATCATGAATAGTAATAACCGTTTTTACATTTTTTGGAAGAAATAGCTCATAGCCATTGTAGGTTTGATGAATAATATCAATACCCAGTTTTGACAATGCTTTTTTTTCAATAAACGTATTATATGTTTCCGAAAAATTATAAAATCGATTAACGATTAGTTGCCTTTTTAAACTATTAAATGGAATACCTATATAGTTAATGTCAGATTCTAATAGATGTTCGTTAGGTGTAATTCCAGCAACAGTAGTAATTTCAATACTTTTTTCTATTTCTTTTAATGCATCAATAAGCTTCACAAAATATTTTGAAATGCCCCCATTTTGTTGCATTCTAAATATTTGACTATCAAAAGCTATATGCATAAAACTACTTACTGTTATAATTTATTTAGTGATTTTTTAATAGCATCGTAATCACTTTCTAATAATGAAGCTCTTTTATTACTTGTATTTGTTTTTAGTAATTTATTAGATACTCTTTGTAAAAACGACACTTTTTTAATTGTAAAACCCTCCTCTAATTGTGAGGCATTTAATTTAATAGATGTAAAAACATGCAAATTACCATTACGGCAATAATAATTTTTATTAAATTTCTTTGCTATAAACAGCATCGCTTTTTCACTATAAAAAGCAACATGCTGTCCAGTTTCAGTAGCTAAATACCACCAATTAGGCAAATCATTATCATTTTTGGGTATTAAAACCGTTGAAAAAATAGCGGTTTCAGCATAAGATAACACTTTTTCAATTTCTTGTAATGGATTTACAAAATGTTCTAAAACTTCAAAGGCAGTAACAATATCAAATTGTTTTTCTTTTAAATTTTCGATATCAAATGTTTTCGCGAAAATATTTTCGCAATACACATCTTGTCTATAAAAATTATACCCTTCATCTCTCATCAATCTAACATAAACTCCATAACCACCTGCATAATCCAACATAACCTTAGCTTCCGAAAAACAAGAATCAATAATAGTTTTAGTTTCCTTAACCAAATATATATTTCTATTCAATAAACCAATATCTGTAGATGTAATCACATTACTGTAGGCATCCTCAATCCAAATGGGTTCATCTGTTTGCACAAAATCACACGAACTACATTTGTAATAAGATGTTTTGTACTTATTTAAAATTACTTTTTCAAATAATTGATTAGTGGGTGAGTTACAAATTTTACAATTCATGTATATTATTGATTTAAATTAAAAAAAGCATTATCCGCTTCTTTATTAATTGAAATTTGTTTGGGGTGAACAATTTCTGAAATTTCAAATGTTTCCATATTTGCAAAATCATGATTTTCCGTTGTATGAGTTGCATCTGCACCAAATCCAATATTTTTTATCAAATTTACTTGTGGTATTATTGAAACCCCATTATTATTCCAGATAGCATATTGCCACTGATAATCCCATGTATTGATTTTTTTTTGATTCATTTTACAAAAAATATCGAACCAAAAATCATGTGTTTTACCTTTACCAACATACTTTTCAATACGTTTATTATTTAAAAAGTAATTTAAATCCGATAAATTAAAATCATAATTTTTCCATGCCCTTCTCCAAGTAGCCCATCCCCATACATGTGGAATAGAGCTATAATAATACGAATCAGGGCCATATTTTTTTCCAAACTGTAAATTTGTTCCCCCAATGTGCATTACCTCATTATTATCACGATGATAATCAAGAAGCGTTTTACAATAGGTAAAAAAAGATGGGTGAGGCACGCAATCATCTTCTAAAATAATACCTTCCTCTTCATGATCAAAAAACCAGGAAATAGCACCGCTAACTGCTTTACCGCAGCCTAAATTTTCTTCTCTAAATAATGTTATAACTTCACAATCCCAATCCACTTCTAAAAAAATGGCTCTCGTTTTTTTACATTTTTCAATATCTTCAGTAACATGTTTTCGAGCACCATCAGCTGCAACGTATAACCTGGTTGGTTTATACATTTTAACCGCTTCAAAAACCTGTTTGGTTAATTCTGGCCTATTAAAGGCTACCATTAAAATTGCTAGTTTACTCATTTAAGCAATTCAATTTTAAATTTAGGAAGAACAACACCTTGAAACTGAAAGGAATCTTCAAAGCCATAAGGATTTCCATCCAATACCTCAAAACTAATACTATACATTAAAACATCTTGGATCGTTTCATCAGCCTTTAAAAAAAGCACCATAAAATAATCTCCAGGTTTTAAGTTATTTTCTATTTCAATTCTATATTTATTATCATCGCTATCATGATCAAACATCGAATTCACAAATCGATTACTGACATGATAAATAGTTTGATAATTTTGATTACAAATATTAATTCCAATATCAATATTTTTAAATTTTTTATTTAGAAGAGATTTGAATTGAACGTAAAAATTTAATGGCGAACCAAACCGAATGGGCATTTCATCAAACACAATTTTGCTAAACAACAATTGTCGAGCATGCTCAGTGCGCTCTATCTCTAACAAATCAAATGTTCTAGAACTCATCTTATAATTACTGTTGTAATTATTAAAAACATCCATCACACTACCTTGAGTCATTAACTTACCTTTTTCTAAAAGAATAGCAGTATTACATAACGATTCGATGGCTGCAAAATTATGCGAAACAAATAAAACAGTTCTTCCTTCTTTTGAAATCGAATTTAGTTTATCAATACATTTTTTTTGAAAAATAGAATCTCCAACAGCTAGTACTTCATCCAAAATTAATATTTCTTGTTCTAAATGGGCGGCCACTGCAAAAGCCAAGCGCACATACATACCACTACTATATCTTTTAACAGGTGTGTCTAAAAAGTTCTCTATTTCAGAAAACTCAACTATTTCCTCAAATTTTCGGTCTATATCCGACTTCGACATTCCTAATATCGAACCATTTAAATAAATATTCTCTCTACCCGATAAATCGCCATGAAATCCAGTACCTACTTCTAGCAAGGATGCTAATCTGCCATTTATTTCAATACGGCCTTTTGTTGGAGGCGTAATGCGCGATAATATTTTTAATAAAGTTGATTTTCCAGCACCATTTCTGCCAATTATACCAACACGATCGCCTTGTTGGATTTCAAAACTAACATCTTTCAATGCCCAAAAATCTTGTGTTTCTTTTTTTTGAGTAATGTTTTTTAAATTTTTTAATCCGGTAATAAAATTGCCATACAGGGTATCGCTTTTTTGGCCAACCTGTTTATTAAGCAAATAATGTTTACTTAATCCTTCAACTTTTATAATACTATTACTACTCATTAAATATAATCCACAAAACTACGTTCGAATTTATAAAAGTATTTTACACCAATAAATAAAAACACAAACGAAACAACAAGGGATAATATAAAATAATTTAAATTATAAATAGAGTCTCCTCCAAAAAGTGCATACTTAAAACCATCAATAGCACCAACCATTGGATTTAAACAAAATATCCAATGTAACCATTCTGGAATTCTATCTAAATAAAAACGAGTTGAAAAAATAACTGGCGTAGCATACATACCAAATTGAATAATAACAGGAACTATAAATTTAACATCTCTGTATTTCACGTTTATAGTTGCAAAATACAATCCTATTCCAAATCCATTAATTAAAGTTAATAAGATAAAAAATGGTGCTAAAACAAGATGCCAATGAATGGATTGACCAGATACAACAAATAACACAATTAGTATACTTAGCGAGATAAAAAAATCAACTAAGCTCACTAATAAAGTACTGATAGGAATAATAATTTTTGGGAAATAAACTTTAGAAAATAAGTTAGCATTATTAATAATTGAATTACTTACTTCATTAAATACATTTGAAAATAATTGCCAAAGCAACATGGCCGCTGCAACATAAAGAAAATTAATAATCGTGTTTCCTGAATTACTAATTTTAGATGAAATATAACCAAATACCAAAATATTAACTAATGGTTTTATAACGGCCCAAATAATTCCTGCAAATGCTTGTTTATACCTAACCAAAAAATCGCGCTTAGCTAAATTACTTAACAACGTTTTATATTGAACTACATCCTTGAATGAAAAGAATGAACTTAAGTTCGAGTCAATAATTATGCGGTCTGGTTTCATATTAATTTACCATATCAATGATTACAAAGATAGTAATCCATTTAGTTTAATATACTTATTTGAAGAAAGATATTAAGTCTGCTTATTTGATAAACTATTGTACTGAAGGTTCATTTTTAAAATAGAAACAACATCATCCTCTTTTTTTTTATTAAAAAAATTTTAATTGTAGATTAATTATTTAAAAATAAACTGTACATTTACAATCTCTAAAATTAAATTAGAGTTGGAGAGGTGCCTGAGTGGCCGAAAGGACATGTTTGCTAAACATGCGTACGGGAAACTGTACCGAGGGTTCGAATCCCTCCTTCTCCGCTGATTCTTATCTAAAAACCCTTAACTATAACTAGTTAAGGGTTTTTTATTTATTACAATTTAATATGTAATTAGGTATTATACAAACAATAAAGCCTCGTTATTACGAGGCTTTATTGTTTGTGAATCTATGATAAAAGATTAATACTCATCTTCATTAAAAAAGAAATCATCTTTTGTTGGGTAATCCGGCCAAATTTCTTCAATGGTTTCGTAGGCTTCTCCTTCATCTTCCATTTCTTGTAAATTTTCAATTACTTCCATTGGCGAACCAGAGCGAATAGCAAAATCTATTAATTCATCCTTAGTTGCCGGCCAAGGTGCGTCTTCTAACCACGATGCTAATTCAAGTGTCCAATACATAATATTATATTTAATTTTCTGCAAAAATAAAAAATTAATTGAATTATACAACATTTTAAATCAAAACTTAAATAACTTCAAAATTCTGATTATTAGCTATTTATAATTAAATCTTAAAACTTTTCTCAAACAGCGAATCCGTTTTATTTTGAAGCACTAACTTATAATTTCCTTTTTGCAACCCTGCTACATTAAAATTGGCTTGATAGGTTGTGTTTTCTGGATAAAACCATTGACTAAATATTTCAGACACTTGATTTCCTTTTTCATCAATAATATAACATGAGGCATAACATGTTTTATTTATTACATAGTCTATTTTAGCCTTAAATCTTATTGGCAAATCATTAACGCTACCTAATTGACTAATGTTAGATTTTTTTAATAGTGTATACCAAGGCTGTGGCTCGCCCTTTACATGCGCCACAAAAGTTCTTAATACATGAGCTATTGAATCATTAGAGCAAGTAATATTAGCCGTTTCTTTATTATCACTAATTGCCCAAACACTGTATTGCTGCGTATTTAAATCTATTGGATGCATGGACAAAAAACGAGCAAGTGAAACTAAATTACTGTCGGCTAATTTGCCTAATGTATACTTAGCTCCCTTAATTGGACCGCCTTTTGTATATTCACAACAAAAACCTTTCACATCAAACGTTTTTGTTTGCTTTGAACCAAGCACAAAAACTTCGGGTTGTGTGGTTAAAATATCTTGATAATCATTTTTACCCGCATCAGAATTGAAACGCCAACCTACAGGAACCAAAATCACTAATGAGTCTTTAATTAAATTAGTAATATTATAATTTATTTCTAAACCACCCGCACAAATAGATTTGGCAATGATCATCTTTTTTTCTAAAGCTTGACCTAATGAAATTTTTGTTTTTGAAACCATTGTGTAAAAACAATTTATAAGTAAAACACTGCCTAAAATAAATGATCGAGTTTTCATAATAATTATATTTTACCTGTATAACGTGCATTCTTAAAATAGTAACAGTTTATTATTTTGTATCAAACCTTTTTTATATATTGCTCATGAAAAAAAATCAAATACCTCCGCTTATGGTTGATTTGAAACAATGAGTTAATTTATTTATTA
>JBIISW010000036.1:0-18412 GCA_044340865.1 Bacteroidia bacterium
ATATGGCTTAACGATTATATTGGGAATGCTAATGTCATCTCGTTTATTAGCATTTTTTATGCGAATGAAAAAATATCCAAAATGGTTTCTTTATACTTTTATCTTTATTTATATCATCATTGAGACAGCATTTTTAATTGCCTTACTTGAAAAATTTCCGAAAGGAGGATATATTACACTTTTGATTGCGTTGTTTTTAGCTGGAATAATGGCTTGTTGGTATATTGCAAAACTAATTAGACAACGATATACTGATTTAGTTCCTTTAGAAAATTATAAAAAAATGTTATGCGACCTTAGTACTGATCCTTCCATTCAAAAATATGCTACTCATTTAGTTTATATGACCAGCGCTAACGATCCCTTAACTATTGAATCTAAAGTTATATATTCCATTTTACAAAAACGTCCTAAAAAAGCTGATATATATTGGTTCGTGCATGTTGATGTCATGGATGAGCCTTATCGTATGGACTACAAAGTGACACACATTGCTGAAGATGATATCATTCGTGTCGATTTTAAATTAGGTTTTAAGGTAGCTCCAAAAGTAAATCTAATGTTTAGAAAAGTGGTTGAAGATTTAGTAAAAAACAAAGAGGTGGATATTACAAGTCGATACGAATCTTTAAATAAAAACAATATTATAGGCGACTTTAAATTTGTTGTTCTTGAGAAATTCTTGTCTTATGAAAACGAATTACCATTATTTGAAAAATTAGTATTAAATGTATATTTTTTCTTAAAAAAATATAGTTTAAGTGAAGCAAAAGCATTTGGATTGGATAGTAGTTCTGTGAAAATTGAGAAATTCCCTATGGTTATTAGTCCAGCAAAAGAATGTAACTTACACCGAATACTCTAACTTAATGGTATAATTTGTGATTGTAATAGCGAATATTTATATTCGTATATCAAATTATTAAAAATATGTTTCAAAAATCAAACAAAAACAATTCGATTGAATCGGTTTCTATTAATTTAATAGGTAATGGAACTTCTATAACTGGAGATATTAAATCAAGTGGAGACATTCGAATTGATGGAATATTAAACGGAAACATTACCATTAATGGCAAATTAGTTATTGGATCTACAGGTAAAATTGAAGGTAACGTTAATTGTCAAAATGCGGATATTTCAGGAGAAATAAAAGGAAAAATCAATGTAAGTGAATTACTTATTTTAAAATCAAGCGCTAAACTTGTCGGCGATATTATTACAGGTAAAATTTCAATCGAACCAAACGCACTATTTACAGGCACTTGTAATATGGGTGCGGTCGTAAAAAATATATCACATGCCAACGAAACAAATGCCGAAACAGCCTCAAAAACCGCTTAACGCTTATGCTAAATACAGTAGTCTCGGTATTCAAATGGGATTAATCATTGGTGGTGGTTGTTATGGCGGATTTAAACTAGACGAATACTACGAAAATAAAACCCCTGTTTTTACAATCATCCTGAGTCTTTTATCAATTGCACTATCTATGTACATTATATTAAAAGATTTTATAAAACCGACTAAAAAATGAACCACAAAAAATATTATTTACAATTATTCATTATTTGTATCGGGACGTTATTTTTATCACATGAGTTAGCCAAACTAAACACGCCTTATTTTTTTAGTTCGCATTATTGGATTCCAACCTTATTCTTCTTATCAACCACATTCTTAATTAATAAACTATTAACAAATGGCGATAAAGCCTCTAAAGAATTTGTGTTTAAAACTTTAGCCATGAGTATGGCTCGATTATTAGGTTGTATGATATTTGTATTTATTTATTCGTTAGTAAATAAATCCGGTGCATTGGCATTTACGTGCCACTTTATGATTGCTTACCTTGTTTTTACTGTGTTCGAGTTGTCATTTTTATTAAAATACATTAAGCAACCTTCGAACTAAATTTAAACTCATTAAAAAATATAATTATGATAAAAAAAATATTAATTGTTGCATCAATAAGTTTATCTATTGCATGTTATGCTCAAACTAAAACCAATACAAAAGGAAGTGAGTATCAATTTACAATTGTAAAAAATTTGGATGCCACAGATGTACAAAATCAAAATCAAACTAGCACGTGTTGGTCGTTTTCTAGTTTGTCTTTTTTTGAAAGTGAACTCATGAGAATGGGAAAAGGAAAAGAGTTTAATTTATCTGAAATGTTTGTAGTAAGAAAAACCTATCCACTTAAAGCAGATAATTATGTAAGAATGCATGGTTGTAATAACATGGCTGAAGGTGGCGGATTTCCAGATGTGTTAAATGTTATTCGCAAATATGGTATGGTTCCAGAAGAAATCTATACAGGGAAAAAAAACATAAAAGATCCACACAATCATTCATTATTAGAATCTAATTTGAAAGCTGTTTTAAAGTCAACAATTGATGAAAAAAATCCAAAAATTGATTTTGAAGCTATGCACCAAATTGTTGAAAATACCTGTGATACCTATTTAGGTAAAACACCAGATAAATTTAATTATAAAGGAAAAGAGTATACTCCGAAATCCTATTCAGAAGCACTTGGCATTAATCCCGACGACTATATTATTTTAACTTCTTTTTCTCATCACCCTTTTTATTCAAAATTTGTTTTAGAAATTCCAGACAATTGGAATTGGGAATTAGTTAATAATGTTCCTTTAAACGATTTACAAGAAACCATGCAATATGCTATAAATAATGGTTATACCATTGCTTGGGGCGCAGATGTTAGCGAGAAAGGATTCCGCTTTAAAGATGGCTTAGCACTCGTTCCTCAAATTGCATTTCAAGAAATGACTGAAGAACAAAAATTAGAAATGGTCAAAAAACCTCAACCTCAACTTTCAATCACGCAAGAATTACGTCAACAAGCGTTTAACAATTACGAAACACAAGATGATCATGGCATGCATATTGTAGGAATAGCAAAAGATCAATTAAATACACCTTACTACATTGTAAAAAATTCTTGGGGAAAAGATAGAAATGAATGTGATGGTTATTTTTATGCGTCAGAGAACTATGTACTTTACAAAACAACAAGTATTATGATTCATAAAAAAGGACTACCCTCAAGCATTGCAAAAAAACTAGGAATCACACAATAAGGTTAAATAAATATTTCGAACAATTTCATCATTATTAAATATTATCAACTATGGAAGAACAGACAAACTCAGAACAAAAAAAACCTAAATTTTTATGGATTTTTATTACTGTGCTAACTTTGACAAACTGTGTAACGCTTTGGCTTTATTTACAAGAAAAGGCAAGTGTGAAAGAAACAATTGTGTTAAAGGAAGAGGTTATTGTAGAACGTGACAATGTGAAAAATGACTTACTACAACTTCAAAAAGATTTTAGTTCGTTAGAAACAAACGACGAAGCCTTAAAAACAGAAATTGAAGCTAAAAAAGCGGAAATAGCCACTTTATTAATCGATGCTGAGAAACACAAAGGTGATGCACGAATAATTTCGAAATTAAGAAAAGAATCCGAAACACTTCGTCAAATTATGCGTGGCTATGTGCGTACAATTGATTCATTGGGAACATTAAATAAAAATTTAATTGTAGAAAAAAATAGCGTGCTTAGAGACTTAGCATCAGAGAAAGGTAAAATTACTAACCTTAATAAAGAGAAGGAAGACTTAAATGCAACTATTCAAAAAGGTTCTATTTTGTCTTGCTTTAATGTTTCTGCAAAAGGTGTTAAATTTAAAAGCGGTGGAAAAAAAGAAATACAAACATCTAAAGCATCAAAAACTGAAAAAATAAAAGTTTCATTTTCTTTAGGAGAAAATAAAATTGCAAAAAGTGGCGAAAAAACAGTGTTCGTTCGCGTCATAACTCCCGATGGAAAAGAAATGGCTAAAAGTTACGATGATAATTACCGATTTAAATTTAATAAGTCGAGTGGTTATTTTGCCGGAAAAGAAACACTTAACTATGCTAATTCAGAAATTAGTGGTGTAACATACTGCGAAGGACAAGGCGAATTAGTGCCAGGAAATTATATCATCGAAATTACTTGTGATGGCGTTGTCATAGCAAACACAACGTTACGTTTAGATTAAGTTCTTAAAATTGATACCTACAAAATAGCTCAGAATTTTCTGGGCTTTTTTTATACACAAATAAAATAAAGATTTGCTAAAAAAAATAATCCAAAGGCAATGAGTAATCCATTTACAGTAAGATGTTTATTAACTGCATAAATAAACATTCCTAATAGAAGAACCATGATACTCAAGCTAAAAGAAGGATAGGTATTGATATTCCAAAATAACCGAGCGTCGTTACTAAACTTTACTTTTAGTATTTTTCCAAAAACAACATCTTTTCCAACCGAAATAGATTGATTAAGTAATGGTTCCGTGAAAAATAAATCTGTTTTGATAGTGAAATTTTTCTCCCCTGTGGTTTCAAGATTAACCTCAGCAATTGACCGTTGCCCGTTTGCTTGATGAAAAGGACCTGAGCGAGAAACAGAAACATGCGTAATCGTATCATTTTGCCAATGGCAAACAAACAATACACTGCATATGTAATAGGCCAATAATGCACTTAATAGGACATTAATCATATTAAAACTCTTAAAAAAAATAGACTTTTTAAACGTTTCTATTTTTTCAGTTTGTTTTAATTGTTTTAATTTAATAAAATAATGTAATTCTTCAGCAGATAGAGGATTACGCTGTCTGCGTTTTGGTTGTTCCTCAATCATTACTACTTAAAGATTTATTTTTTTATCTAACAAATAATTATTTCTATCACCTGAATTACGCAATATCAATTCGCCAATAAAACCAGCTAAAAACAACATCGTTCCTAAAACCATACTTACTAATGAAATATAAAAGGAAGGACGATCTGTTAGCAAGCGAGCACGCGTATGAGCAATAAAAACATGATAAAATTTATCACATCCTAAATAAAGTGCAGTGCATAAACCAACGGCAAACATTAATGTTCCAATCAAACCAAAAAAGTGCATAGGCCGCTTTCCGAACTTTGATAAAAAGGTAATCGTTAATAAATCGAGAAATCCATTGATAAAACGTTCCCAACCAAATTTACTAACGCCATATTTTCGAGCTTGATGCTGAACTACTTTCTCTCCAATGTTATAAAAGCCTGCATTCTTTGCTAAAACAGGAATGAAGCGATGCATTTCTCCATATACTTCAATACTCTTCACAACATCTTTTCGATATGCTTTTAAGCCGCAATTCATATCGTGTAATTTAATACCAGATATTTTTCGGTTGGTCCAATTGTATAATTTGGATGGAATATTTTTTGTGACAGCATTATCAAACCGTTTTTGCTTCCAACCACTTACCAAATCAAAATTTTGTTCAGTAACCATTTTATACAATTCAGGTATTTCATCTGGCGAATCCTGTAAATCAGCATCCATTGTAATCACAACATTACCTTGTGCTGCTTCGAAGCCAACAAACAAGCCAGGAGATTTTCCGTAATTCCTTCTAAACTTTATGGCTTTTACTTCAGGATTTTTGCCTGCTAACGTTTCAATTACCTTCCAGGAATTGTCTTTACTTCCATCATCTACAAAAATAACTTCATAAGATAATTTATGCTGATCCATAACGGATTTAATCCAACTATGTAATTCGGGTAAAGACTCAGCTTCGTTATATAGAGGAATGACAATTGAAATATCCATAAATTAAATTTAGTTTTCGTGTAATAATATACAACATACAAATTTTGCGAAAATAATGCGAATAACGAAATATTTTTCTATTTTTGCAGTGGGTAAGTCTTTCACGACCAGCTCCTGTCAAATCCCCCAGGATGGGAACATAGCAAGGGTAGATGGTTGTAGCGGTGCGATGAAAGTAGCTTACCCATTTTTTGTGCCCTAAATTTTAGTGAAAGCATCGCTAAAACAATCATGAAATAAACCTTATCTTTGCCATCTATGGTAACATACAACCCAAAAGATTGGTTCAAACTCATCATTCAGTTTCATAAAAGTGATACATTTCGTCGCTTGTTTTTTTCGATGATAAGCATTGGTATATATGCTGGGCTGGTTGTGTATTTCGAATTGCATTTTTTTCACATCAACACAAAAAATCCAACAGTGATGCATTCTATTTTAGGATTTGTATTATCCATGTTGCTAGTATTTAGAACCAACTCAGCTTATGATAGATGGTGGGAAGGACGAAAAATATGGGGAAGTTTTGTAAATAACTCAAGAAATCTTTCTTTAAAATTGTCTACAATTAGTAATCATAAAGGCGATAGAGAAGATTTTAAACTTTTAATTACAAATTATATTTTCTCAGTAAAAAATCATTTAAGAGGAAAATATATTCAATCAGAATTTCAAGACACGAAAACTCTTCTTTTAACTGAATTTGCTGACGCAGAACATAAACCAAATTTGATTGCAAAACACCTATATAAAAAAATTTTTACGCTCCATCAAAACAAGGATTTAACAGCTGAGCACCTCGTGATTTTGAATGATGAATTAAAATCATTTACAGATAATTGTGGAGCCTGCGAACGTATTAAAAATACACCTATCCCCTATTCATACAACATTTTTTTAAAGAAAATGATTTTTTTGTATTGCATGTCGCTCCCTATTTTTTTCGGAAATGAATTTGGTTACATCACCATTGCCATTACAGTAATAGTATTATACGTGTTTGCAAGTATTGAATTAATTGCAGAAGAGATAGAAGATCCATTTGGTGAAGATGAAAATGACTTGCCATTAGATGATATTTGTAAGCGAATAAAAACTAATTTAACAGAAATATTTAAGTAAGATGTACCAAAACGATTTGATTTTAAGAGCAGCCAAAGGCGAACAGGTAGAAAGAGTTCCAGTATGGTTAATGCGTCAAGCTGGTAGAATTTTACCAGAATATAAAGCTGTTAGAGCTAAAGCAAAAAACTTTATTGAGTTTGTAAAAACTCCTGAAATGGCAGCTGAAGTAACCATTCAGCCAGTTGATATTTTAGGTGTTGATGCTGCGATTATTTTTTCGGATATTTTAGTGATACCAGAAGCGATGGGTTTACCTTATCAAATGATTGAAGCTAAAGGTCCATTTTTTGAAAAAACAATTAAAACACAATCAGACATTGATGCCCTTCATATAGCTGATGGCAATGATTTAGATTATGTTATGAAAGCCATTGAACTGACAAAAAAAGGATTAAACAATAGAGTGCCACTGATTGGATTTGCTGGCGCTCCTTGGACGATCATGGCTTATATGGTTGAAGGAAGCGGAAGTAAAACATTTAGTCAGGCTAAAAAATTAATGTATCAAGAACCTGCATTAGCACATCAACTACTTGAAAAAATTACACAAAGCACCATCCATTATTTAAAAGCCCAAATTGCTGCAGGAGCTGATATGATTCAAATTTTTGATAGTTGGGCAGGTGTTTTAGGAAACGATCAATACACTGCATTTTCATTGCAATACATTTCTAAAATTTGTGATGCCATTTCTCCACTTGTTCCTGTTACCATATTTGCAAAAGATGCGCACTTTGCATTAGCCAATATGTCAAAATTAAATTGCAATACGATCGGATTAGATTGGACTATTAATCCACAAGATGCAAGAATCATTGTTGGAAGCGGTAAAACGTTACAAGGCAATGCGGATCCTTGTTTGCTATATGCTGATGAAAAAACGATTGAACTAGAAGCTAAAAAAATGGTGAATGCATTTGGTAAACATCGTTACATCGCAAACCTTGGTCATGGTCTTTATCCTGATTTAGATAAAAATAAAGTGAAGTTTTTTATTGATTGTATTAAGTCGATGTAATAACTGCTTGAAAAGACATGTTAAGAACCAAAATTCTCATATTAAGCTTACTTTTCATTTCAATATTAACTAATGCACAAACCTGCCTGAATCCTGGCTACAAACTAAATAAATTAAAAGCGAAAGGTGTAAATAAGGATACAATTTATAATTGGGCTAAAAATGATCTTCTCTTTATTGAATTAAAACCACATGATAGTGTTGCTGATATTGGTAGTTACAATGGTTATTACCCTTCGCTTTATTCTGTTTCAACCGACTCAATTGTATTTTATTTAAATGATATTGTTGATGAAGGTTTTGCTTATTTTGACAGCATTAATAATCTATGTAAAAACATAAGAGGAACCAGCTTTACCAACAAGTTTGAAATCATACTTGGAAATGATGATTCTACGAAATTACCAGCAAACACTTTTAACAAAGTTATATTGCGAGATGCTTTACATCATTTTAAACATCCAATAAAAATGTTGGAAGAAATAAAAAGAATTATAAAACCAAATGGAAAAATTTTTCTATTTGAATCAATTATAAACCCAAATATTGAAGATCAAAATTTATGTAAAGGTTCTATGACTAATGATGAACTAATAAAATTAATGTTAGAGAATGGCTTCACCCTAACTAAACAAGAACACGTAGGAAATAGTAGATTTTGGTTTGAATTTAAATTGATAAATTAAAGCGAATAAAAATCTAATCAACTAGCAACATTAAATCTTTTCCAATATCACTTCTGTAATATTTTTTATCATAGGAAATATTTTCTGCTGTTACAAAACTTTTAGCAACAGCTTCTTTAATTGAATCGCCAAAAGAGGTAACAGCAAATACGCGCCCACCATTGGTTAGCACTTTATCATCTTTTAAAATAGTACCTGAGTGAAATACAATACTATCTTCCGTTGATTTATAATTACTAATTTCTACATGTTTTTCGTAATCTTCAGGATAGCCACCAGAAACTAAAACCACAGCACTGGCTGTTTTAGGAGTCACACTAAAATTTTTGGTATGAAGGGTTTGCGTTGCAACACCTTGCAATAAATCTAATAAATCAGATTCGATACGCGGAATCACAACTTCCGTTTCAGGATCTCCCATGCGGCAATTGTATTCAATTACTTTTGGTTCTCCATCATCATTCATTAAACCAATAAAAATAAATCCACGGTAATCAATATTGTCTTCTAATAAACCTTTAATAGTAGGCTTAACAATTTGCTCTTCTACTTTATCAATAAAAGCTTGATTAGCAAATGGAACAGGACTAATTGCTCCCATTCCTCCCGTATTTAATCCTGTATCACCTACTCCAATGCGCTTATAATCTTTAGCGGCTGGTAAAATTTTATATGATTTTCCATCGGTTAATACGAAAACAGATAATTCGATGCCTTTCAAAAATTCTTCAATAACAACTGTATTTCCAGCATTTCCAAACTTTGAATTCAAAATCATATTTTGTAATTCTTGTTTAGCTTCGTCGATATCATTAATAATCAAAACACCTTTGCCTGCTGCTAAGCCATCTGCTTTTAAAACATAAGGAGGGCTTAATGATTCTAAGAAATCAGAAGCTTCATTCATATTTGAGGCGTTAAAACTTTTATACTTAGCCGTTGGAACACCGTGTTTTAGCATAAATTGTTTACTAAAATCTTTGCTACCTTCTAATTGAGCGCCATCTTTTTTTGGTCCAATGACTGGTATTTCTTTTAATATCTCATCTTGCAAAAAATAATCATGAATACCGTTTACCAATGGATCTTCAGGACCAACTAACACCAAATCGATGCTTTTTTCCCAAACTAAATTTTTGATAGCATCAAAATCAGATATAGATATATTGACGTTTGTTCCGCATTGTGCCGTTCCAACATTACCTGGTGCTATATATAAGTTTTCTAATTGCTTACTTTGCGTTAATTTCCATGCAAATGCATGCTCTCTTCCACCTGATCCTAATATTAATACATTCATTTTATACTTATTTAAAGTGTAAAAATAAAAAATCTCGCCTTCTAAAAGACGAGATTTTATTAAAAGTTATGTATTCTTATTAATGTTTTCTTTTACTGAAAGCAGAGCTTCCTCTGACACGATGTGACACACGTTTCTTATTTTGATTGAATAACATTTTATCACGTCCTCTTTTGGCATTTGTTCTATTTCTGTGAAATAATTGAGGTTGTTCTTTTTTTTGTTTTAAACTAGTAGCTGTAGGTCTATAAACCCATGGTCCATTTTGACTTTTCTTACTAAAAATTCGTGCAAATAAGCCCTTTTTTCTTCCTCCACGGGCAAACGCATCGGCATTTCCAGCGCTTCGTTTACGATGAAACACACTGTTTCCGTGTTGATTTCTACGTTCTTTTTTACGACCGCCAATGGATTGTGCTAACATTGATGAGGTTAGACAAACTGAAACAAGAAAAATAAAAATAGAAAATAATCTAGCTAAGTTCATGCATACAATGTTAAACAAATTAAAATTAAAATAAAGAAAATCAGGTTGTTAAAAATGTAGAATTGAATAAGAAGATTTGAACAATACCCTAATGATAATTTGATGGTAATTAATTCAGAAAAGAACTTAATTATAAATTTAAACTATATCCAATTCCTTTCGAAGTCCGGATGGCTTCATTTCCAAGAATTTTTCTGATATTTCTAATATGAATATCTATGGTTCTGCTATTTGCTACTTCACTTGAGTTCCAGATAATTTTAGCAAAATCATTTCGAGTAAATATTTTAGTTGGGTTTTGAAACATTAAATCAACCATTTCAAATTCTTTACGCGGAAGACTAATATTCCCATTTTCGGTAATCACTAAATAACGGTCTCTATCAACAAAAAAATCTTTTTTGCCCTTTTTTCTATTTGTAAAATATGGGAGTTCATCTTGTGAACGTTTTCTGAAAGCTTGAATTCGTGCCTCAAATAAATTTGACTTAATTGGCGTGGTAATAAAATCATCTGCTCCAGAATTAAAAACAGTGATTTGTATGTAATCATCTTGCTTGTCAGAAAAAATTACAATATTAGGTTGAACTAATTCTTTATTACTTCGAATTTCATTGGTTAAGGTAATGGCATCTTTCATTTCGAAATCCAATTCAATAATGACTAAATGCACTCGATTTTCATTTATGAATAGATTCAAATCATGTTCGGTATAAACAATAAAAACACTATAATCCGTTTTTTTTAAAGACAATATGTTGTCAAGAATAGAACTATTTTTATTTACACAAAATAAGATGTTGAATGAATGTTCCATATATGAAAAAGGGCACGAAGAACTCGTGCCCTTTATTTTTATAATTAATTACTTAGTAACAATTAATTTCTTAATTTCTTTTACACCATTCACTTCTAATGAAATGTAATAGATACCATTCGCTAAATTAGCTGTATTTAAAGATAATGTATTGTTGCCTTTGTTAAATTCATTTTCATGAGCAATAACAGAAACAACATTTCCTAACATATCAATAACCATTACAGATACTTTATTGTTTTCAATTAAATTGAACGCAATGTTAGTGTTTTGAGTTGCAGGATTTGGATAAATATTAAATGAGTTAGTTAATACATTTAATTGTTCAACACCTGTAAATCCACCAAAAAACTGAGGACCTGAAAAACTTGCACCACCTGCAGCCACAGAAGCAGCAGCTAAACGAAAATCAGGAGTATTATATAAATTAGATGGGAAAGGATTTACAAAAGCAACTTGAGTTACCGTTTTTGTTGTATCAATTCCATTAGCGCCAGCATAGGTGTTATACCATGCAGAGTTAGCTCCACCTGCATCAGTAATAAAACGTGCGTTAGCTGGAATATCAGTTGTAATAATAGTGTTCTTTAAAACTCCCATAGAATCAAGCATAGCGCCAGTTGTGTTATAATTATCAAAAGTAGAAGCACCATTTACATGCCATCCTTTTTCCCATCCACAAAAAATGGAATTATGAATAGAAATCGCTGTATTTCTTCTTGTAAAAATTCCTCTTTCAAATTTTTCACCTGCAGGTAAAGTTGTTAAACCATTTCTTTTTGGACCTACGCAAGTAATGTTAGAAAACACTGCATTTGTAATAGGTAATCTTCCGACACCAGGATTAAAATTATCTGATTCAAAACCATTAGAATCACCAGCTCCATCAGAAATATCTTTATCTCTTACCACTAAACCAAATTGGATACGACCAGAAAAACCAAAATCAGTATCAAAATCATCATCCAATGTTCTGAATGAAATCAAATATTTTGCATTAACAGCTCCACCAAACCATTCAAAACCATCATCTCCACCGAATGAAACTTGGATATGGTCAATTTGAGTTCCTGAACCTACACCGCCCATTGTTAAACTATTTAATTCCGAGTTAGGAGTAGTAGACAAAGCTACACCTGCAAACTCAATACGGCAATAAGACATTACACCTGAGTTATCAGCATTATTTGTTCCACCATACAAAATTTCAGGGAAATTTGTAGCAAAACCTTCAACATAATTTGTTCTTGGTGAAGCAGTACAAGTTGCACAAGCCGTATTAATGATACCATTACCTAATAAAACAACGCCACCCCAATCAGCTGGATTTCTGCTGTTTTCATTAGAAGTAAAAACAATTGGATTAGTTACAGTACCTTGAGCATTAATTTTTGCACCTTTAGTAATGATTAAAGAAGCCTTTGAAGCTTTATCTCCTCTAATTACAGTTCCAGGTTGAATTGTTAATGTATTCCCAGGAGTAACTGAAATATTTCCTACTAATAAGTAAGTATTCCCAGAAGTCCAAGTCGTGTTAGTTGTAATGTTTGCAGAAATAGTAGTTGTTGCTGCTGGATAAGGTGTAATTTGCGGATCCCAATTTGCCCAACCAGCTGTCCAATCATTTGATGATGTTCCTGTTAAACCATCAGTTACAGGAAATGCTCCTTTGTAAGACGTTGCAGTCCAAAAGGCAGTTTGCGCCGAAGTTGAAATACTCAACAATGCTAAAGCGGCTAATGTGTAAAGTTTTTTCATTTTGTTTTTTAGTTTTAATTTATGGTACAAATTTAATTTTGTGACTTTATCCTTAGGTTAGGATTCGTTTACGCTTAGGTTACTTATAGTTTAACTTTATGTAAACAAAAAAATATTTAGTTAACTTTTAGTTAACATAATTAATGACAATAAAAAAAGGTTAGCCATTGGCTAACCTTATTAAACTAGTAAAATTGACTAATTACTTAAATTTATAGCTTAAAGATAAACTGATTGTAGGAGCAAGTTTTGTATTCACCATAACATTATCAGATTTATTTGAATGATTAAACTCTTTATTATCGGTAAGCGATGATTTATCAAATTTTCCATTTTTATTTAAATCTTGATAAAAAATTAAATTTTGCGCTAAAGCATCTCGAATATTTAATTTCACTTCAAATTTACTTTTAAATGTTTTTGATAACTGTAAATCTAAAATGTGACGTGGGTTTTCCCAAATGCTAGGTTCGTCTGTATTACCAACAATAACAATCCTTTTACCAACATAGTTATATGAAACACTAATTCCAAAATCATATTTCGGATCTATGTATTGCAACCCTGCGTTAACAATAATTGGACTCTGACCTTGTAAGGGACGAGCTTCTACATAATTTAATTTTGAAACATCCACTTCAGATTTAATTAATGATAAATTTGTAAATAAAGTGGTGTTGTTCAAAAACTTAGATGAATCATTATTAAAAATCGTTGATAATAAAACTCTGTATTCAAATTCTAATCCCATGTTTGTTGCCTTTGCAACATTTTCATAATTAATGGAACGAATTTGGCCATTACCAGCAACTTGTTCAATAGCATTGGTTAAATCTTTATAGAAACCTGATACTGAAATGATTTGCCCAGGCTTACTAGGGTAATATTCAAATCTTAAATCATAATTATTAATAATAGCCCTTTTTAAATTTTCATTTCCTGAGGTTTGATAATCCGTTACAAAATCATAAAAATTAAAATTAGCTAATTCTCTAAATTCAGGTCTATTCACTGTTCTATAGTAGGCTGCTCTAATATTCAATCGATCTGTTAGAGACCAAACGGCATTAATGGATGGAAGAAAATCAATAACAGTTGTATCTTTCGATTTCTCTGTAAAATCAGGATTAAGTAAAGACAATGATTGCATGTATGACTCAACACGTAATCCATAAATGAAACGTAATTTGGTAAAGATACGAGAGTCAGACATGATATAACCAGCATTCAGAAAAGACGATGCTTTATATGAATCAATGTATGTTGTTGATTCGTTTAATTTAAATCCGCCATCATAATCATCAGGACCATCAATTAAACCAATGTTTTGCGAGGAGAAAATTTGACTTTCATCTAACAATAATAAATCATTATTAAATAAAGCAGCTGTAGGATTTGTAAATGATCTTGGATTACTATATTTTGTATATCCTAATAAACGTGCCGTGAAATTTCTTGTACGGTATTGGTTAAATCCACCAATCTTCACATCATGTTTTGTATGCTCAGTTTCAAACACCTTTGAAATATCATATTTAGCACTATAAATACTTTCATTTGTTTTAGCAAAAAACATAGAGCCTGAGCTCGTTGGACCCACTGCATCTTCTAGAATTTGAGCAGCATATTTTACTGAGTCATCTGCAGCGCCACTTGTTTTTTGATAAACCATTCTTCTTAGATTAGGAATGTCTCGTTTAATGTCACTTACTCCTAAAATCCATTTCACTTTTCCTTTTACTTTTGGGATGTAATGATCTCCATTCAATTGACCTGTATAAATATTGTTTTGTGTGAAAAATCTAACATTAGATTTTTGCCATGCAGGATTTGTAGCATCATTTGCATCATAAATACCTCTACGTGTAATTGTTCTATCATCAGTATTAATCGAATATAAATTCTTAAATCCGATTTGATTATTGTCATTTAATTTAAATGAAAGATTCCACAACAAACTTGTTAAAATATTTCTACTAAAAGTTGAATCTTGAAAATCTCTTACTTTTTGAACGGTAGCGCCTTGTTCTTCAAATTCTCTACGATCAGAAATGGTTGTGGCATTTGTTGTATTATAAGTTAATGCTACTACACTTCCACAGTCTTTTTTAAAAAATTTAAAAACATTAGAATTAATAAACTGTAAATTTAAATTTGGCAAAGCTGTTTTAGTTTGTAAACTCCAGTCATAATTTAAATTTCTCGCAGGTTCAATTTTATCTTGATTCGAAGTAATCGAAGCAAATTCCTTAGTACTAGGAATCGAACTTGGTAATTGCCTTGAACCATCATCAATGCCCAACCAATCTAATTTCCCACCTTTGTAAGTTTTAAAATCTTTAAATGTTGTTAATGAATTATAACCACTAGAAACAGAAAAGCTACTTGAATTTTTATCTGGTATATTTTTTGTGTTAATTAAAATGACACCTCCTGCAAAATCACCCGGTAAGTCAGGCGTTGCTGTTTTTAGAATAACTAAATTATCTAAAATAGCAGAAGGAAAAATATCAAACGCAAAAGCTCTTTTATCACTTTCTGAACTAGGTAATGGCGAACCGTTTAAATACGCTGTATTATATCTATCGCTCATGCCACGTATAATTGCAAATTTATTATCTTGAATACTAGCGCCACTCACACGTTTCAAAACATCACTTGTATTTTTATCTGGAGTTTTCTTAATGCTTTCAGATGAGATACCATCACTCACACTTGCATTATTTTTTTGCATCACAAATAATGTATTTGTATTCTCTCTATTCATTTCAGCTTGAATAAGAACTTCGCCAGTTGTTGCTGCTGAGGATTGTTCTAACGTAATATTAAATGTTGTGACATCATTAGCGTTGATTACAACACCAAGAAATTTTTTATTTTCATAGGTGATATAACTACAAACGATGGTGTATTTTCCAGGCTTTAAACCTCCTAAAACAAAGTTCCCATCAAAATCACTAGCAGTTCCAATCGTTGTGCCATCAACAACAATAGCTGCACCCGGCAATGATTCGCCTGTTACTCCGTCTATCACTTTGCCTGTTAATTTACCTGTTTGCGACTTTGCTAGCATTGAACATGCTGCAAATAAAATAATGATTGCGTTTCTTATCGACATAATGTGTGTTTTTCGAGTACAAAAAAACGAAGACAAAACAAGATAAACGTCAAGCTAATATTACCATAATATTAAATCAAGAAGTGAAAAAGTGGCAATAAATTAACAATTATTTAATATTAAATAAAATAAAAAACGAGTGTTCCTGTTTCTCAACCAACGTAAGCTATGCCTGTCAATCTAACCATAAATAAAAAAATAATCAAAAAAAAAACCCTTCAATTTGAAGAGCCTTTTCATTTTTTGATTTAGTGCTACAATGCACTATAATTGGTTGTTTGTATTAATTTACCTGTTTCATCCCATTGATTCCATGTCCCAATTTTTTCACCGTCTTTATATATCATTTCAAATAATTTATTTCCCGCTTCGTTATAGACAAACCAATTACCATCTTTTTTATTATTTACATAGGATGCTTGAGCAATTAGGTTACCGCTGATACTATAGCGAGTCCATAATCCGAACTTTAAATTATTATCATAATTACCCATTTCCATAGGTTTTCCATTATCATGATTTCTAACAAAAGAACCTTGAAGTTTGCCATCTTTTATAGTTAACTCTTCTTTAATTACACCATTTTCAAAATAAACAATATACTTTCCTGTATAAGCTAATCCATTTTGATAATAACCATTGTTTGAAAAAATAATGGGCTGAATTTCTTTATTTGTAAAAGAGATGTCTTGTGAAATTGCTATTCCTGATGCAAGAATACAAATTGATAAGATTAAATTTTTCATGATAAAACAGGATTAAAATGATTAGTACTAAATTCTTAATCAAATTTACCTAATAATTAATCAATAAACATAATAGTAACCAAAACTTAACGTTAAGTTTACATTAGATTTAATTATTCTTCAATCAAGTTGATTTCTAAACTTGGGCTAAACATGTCTACATCTTTAGCAGTGAAGGTTTTCGTGTGATATCCGATTTGAGAAAACTCTAATTTAAATTCTTTCTCATCTTTTATTTTTACATATATATAAAAACGACCGTTCAAATCGGAATAGATGGTTTTTTCTGACGCTGTTGTTGTAATACTTACTCCTGAAAGTGTTTCATTATGGTTAAGATCTAATACCTTTCCACTCAACACAATTGTCTTTTCTTTAGGCTCGTTAGTCGCTAAAGACGCATTCATCATGACGATAGACAAAAGAATACAAATGAAAATGATTTTATTAAGTTGCATCGCTATATTAATAGGTATTATACCAATCAAAGAAACGCACACAACTTAAATTAACCTTTAACTGAATATTAGGAAATTGTTAAGTATCTATACTTAAACCACCTTATTGTTTTTTATTTTTACCAAACTTGTGTTTAAAATAATAATGCAATTAATACCTAAAGTAGCCGCATCCTGTATTTTCTTCTCGGGAAATTGAAATTTCAGTTCTTTATGTAATAATTTATATAAATCTAAAAACAACGAAATGTCTTTTACTAATTTTTTCGAAACTTTAGATTTTAAGGTTGGATGTGCGGCTAACTCTTTTTTTAATTGCCCGACTAAATCTACTGTTTTAATTTTTTGATCAATTAATTCAATATCAAACTCATCTTTCACAATTTGCTTTAATGCTTTGTTTATTAAAATATAAGATAAGCTTAACGATTCAATAAAAAATTTAGCATCGTAAGCAGACTTGTTTTTATCAATCAATGTTTTAATAGTAACTGCCATTATTTATAATTTTAAAAACAAATATATCATAGGTTGTGTATACTTAATATTAAATATTAAGGTTAACTTCGTAAAGATGAAATCGAAGTCTTTACCAATATTCAATTTTTTAAAACAAAGCGTAGGTCATGTTATTATTGATGTGAGAGCTCCTATTGAATTTAAAAAAGGACATATTGCAAATGCCATTAATGTTCCCTTATTTGAAGATATCGAACGTGCTGAAATTGGAACACTTTATAAACAACAAGGAAAAGACATAGCGGTAACACGAGGATTAGAAATTGTTTCTCCAAAGTTAGTGCCATTTGTAAATCAGGTAAAAAAACTTTCAAGTAGTAAAAAAATTTTCGTTTATTGTTTCAGAGGAGGTATGCGAAGCAATAGTTTTGCATGGTTAATGAATACATCAGGATTAGATGCAACTATACTTGAAGGCGGTTATAAAAATTACAGAAATCACGTGTTAAATTATTTTGAAAGAGAAAAAAAATTAGTTGTACTGGGGGGAATGACAGGAAGTGGAAAAACTGATTTATTAAAGAATATAAAACATGATAATTTTCAGATCATAGATCTCGAAGCGCTAGCAAATCATAAAGGTTCAGCGTTTGGCTCTATAAACGAGGAAAAACAAAACCCTCAACAAGTTTTCGAAAATAATTTATTCTATGCGTTAAATTTATTAGATGAAGATAAACACATATTGG
>JBIISW010000156.1:0-5477 GCA_044340865.1 Bacteroidia bacterium
TAGTATTAACGGTGATTGTTGTTGTGATTGTATTCGCACTTAAACATCCCAAGTTACTAATACCTTTTAATGTGTAAGTAGTTGTTGCCGTCGGATTAACTACAAAAGGATTTGTTGTTAAAGTTTGAGTTGCTGAACTTAATGTATAACTATTTGCACCACTTGCTGTGATAGTAGTTGAATTTCCAGAACAAATTGTTGGACTACTAACTGATGCTATAGCTACAGTTGGCGAAGTATTAACGGTGATTGTTGTTGTGATTGTATTCGCACTTAAACATCCATTAGTATTACTACCGATGATTGTGTAAGTTGTTGTAAAAGTTGGTGATAAACTAAAATTAGTATTGGATAAATTTCCAGGATTTAGTGTATAAGAATTAGCACCTGTTGGACTTAAAGTTATTGTATTATTGGGACAAATAGAATAGGAGGTAGCAGTTAAACTTATTGTAATCGGGCTTAATGGTTGATTAATAGGTACAATTATTGTTGTATTACAAAGACCATCATTTGCAGTTACAGTATAATTATTTGCAATCAATCCTGTTTGACTAGGTCCTATTAAAGAGCCTGGCATCCAAGTAACGGTATAGGTACCAGCACCTCCAGAAGGAGTTACAGTAGCGGAACCAGTTGCTGCGCCAAAACATGTAATACTTGTAGTTGCTGAAGAAGTTAGCGTAACTCCACCTGACCCTGGTGTAACATAAAAAGTACATATCGAATTATTTCCTGCTTGATCTGTTACAGTCATGGTGACTTGTGTTATTGCTGTAATGACAGTTCCTGCTGATGGGTTTTGTGAAATAGTAAATGAACAATCATCAAAAGCAACAACTTCTGGAATGTAATTACCTAAAATTCCCGAACAACCAGTTAAAGTTTTACTTTCTACACATGATATAATGAGTGGCGGAAGAGTTTCTGTGGCACAGTTGATAGCAGAACCACAGCCAGCTATAGTTGTATTTTTGCATTGTGCCGTTGATGTTGATGTTGGTAATAAAGTATTACATCCTGTTGCAGTAAAAACTGTTCCTGCAAATGATGGTGTTCCAGAGTTTGCTAACACAACATCCGATGCTGCCAAATCCCAATTTCTAATATTAACCTCACCAACGGGAGCTGTTGTAAAAGTGCAGTTTGTAATTGTACCTGTTAATGATCCGCTTTTGTCTAAATAAAAATCTGCGCCAGAGTCATAAGGAATATTATTAGCAAAAGAACAGGTATTAAATGAGAATGTACCAGTTGCTCCTCTAAATAAAATAGCTCCACCGTCAACTGAACTATTATTTGGATCGGCTCCTTGCGAATTATAATTATTATTAAATTGACAATTTGTAAATATTGAAGTTCCTGCAGATTGGCAAAATGCACCTCCTCCATTATTAGGGTCGGAAGCATCACCAGCAGAAAAATTATTTAAAAAGCAACACCCGTTAACCGTTAAAAGGCCAGAGTTTTGATAAATGGCTCCTCCTCTTCTTGCAGAACATTTACTGAATGTCGTATTTTGAATGGTTACATTTGGATTGGCTCCATACATGTAAATGGCTCCTCCGTATCTTACGAAGTTTTTGTTATCAATAAATAGGCAATTATTTACTGCAACGGTTGAATTATCAACATATATAGCTCCACCATAATCAGCATTCCATCCCGAACAACTAAAGGCACAATTATTAAAAATGACGTTAGATCCAGAAGAGACTAAAACGTTTGCACCAGCCGTATTTGTTCCAGGATTTTTCCGTATAACTACGTTTTCAAATACAATTCCTGTTAAATTTGAATTAATTAGTATAACTTGCCCTTCTTGATTTAAATAATAATTTATGAAGTTCATATTCATGATTTTCACATTACTAACGCTAATTGTTCCAAAACGATTAACAGTTGCATTTCCAGTAAAAATTGTATTTCCAGATCCTGCACCTATAATTGTTACCTGAACATTAATAGCATTTGTTGTTGACGTATAGTTACCTTTATCAACGAGTATTGTATCGCCGTTAACAGAAATAGCTAAACCTGTAGCTAAAGTTAGTTTTGGTGAATTGGCAGTTAATCCCGTATTTGTTCCTGATCCAACGGCTGATGTGTAAATGTCTCCAGTTGTTGAATTATCATTTACGTATACTTTTTTAGCATGACCTTGAATCGAAAAAAATAAAAATGTAATGAATAGAGCTTTATAAAATTTCATAATTTGGTATTGATATATTAATAATACGTTTACTTCAATTTAATAAAAATATGAAAATTCAAATAATAATTAAATGTTAAAAAAATATTTTTTAGTGAGTCTGATTATATTAAGAATTGCAATAAATTGTCATTTTTATTGAGATACTCGAACTGAAAACCACATTTTAAAAGATTTATTTTCAGTAATTCTAAATCCTTTCGGTTTTTAATCTCTAATCCTACAAGCGCAGGACCATTTTCTCTGTTATTTTTTTTCATGTATTCAAAATGAACAATATCATCATTTTGTCCTAATACATTAACAACGAATTCTTTTAACGCACCAGCTCTTTGAGGAAATCTGATTATGAAAAAATGCTTTAATCCTTCAAATAATAAGGAACGTTCCCTAATTTCTTCTGTTCGCATAATGTCATTATTACTTCCACTTATTACACAAACAACATTTTTGCCTTTTAATTTTTCTTTTAAATAGCTCAACGAAGCAATGGTTAAAGCACCAGCTGGCTCAACCACAATAGCCTGTTGATTATATAATTTCAAAATAGTAGTGCAAACTTTTCCTTCTGGAACTAAAATAATTTCATTTAGCTTTTGTTTACATATTTCGAATGTTTTATCACCAACTTTTTTTACTGCAGCGCCATCTACAAACTTATCTATTTCTGAAAGTTCTGTATTGAAACCATTGGCTATAGATGTTTTCATGGACGGCGCACCCTCTGGTTCAACTCCAATAATTTTAGTATGAGGATTGATTTGTGATAAATAACTCACACAACCTGCTGCTAGTCCGCCACCTCCAATTGGAACCAATACATAATCAATTTCAAAATTGGCATCGTCTACAATCTCTTTTGCAACAGTAGCTTGACCTTCAATTACTTTTTCATCATCAAAAGGATGAATAAAAGAAGCGCCTTTTGAGTTACAAAATTTTACGGCTCCTTTATAGGTATCATCAAATGTGTCACCCATTAAAATAATCTCAATGTGCTCTTTTCCAAAAAAATTTACTTGACTGATTTTTTGCAACGGAGTTGTTGCAGGCATAAAAATTGTTCCTTTTATATTTAATTTTCGGCACGAATAAGCAACACCCTGTGCATGATTACCAGCACTTGCGCAAACAACACCATTTAGCTTTTCAGTATTAGAAAGAGAACTGATTTTGTTATAAGCGCCTCTAATTTTGTATGAACGAACTACTTGCAAGTCTTCGCGTTTTAAATAAACATTAAAACCAAATTCTTCACTTAATTGTAAATTATATTGCAAAGGCGTATGCATGGATACGTCTTGTAAATTTTGAGCTGCCTTGTTAATGTTATCTATTGATATCAAATTATAATGTTTAATCTATAATTGTTTAAACTAGATTCTTCATTTCTGTCATTGATTCTCTTAAACAAAAACCTACTTTTTCAATTGGATGATTTCTAATACTTTGATTTACAGAAATCAACAACGTATTATCAACTTCATTTGTAATTGAAAAAGATTTTCCGATCACATTAGTGTCTATGGTTTTCATAAACTCTTTCAGTAAAGGTTTACATGCATGATCAAATAAATAACAACCATATTCAGCTGTGTCAGAAATTACTCTATTCATTTCATACAGTTTTTTTCGAGCTACTAAATTTGCTATTAATGGCAATTCATGCAGTGATTCATAGTAAGCCGATTCTTCCTTGATACCTGCTTCAGACATTGTTTCAAAAGCTAATTCAACACTTGCTTTTACCATCGCAATCATGAGTACTCCATTATCAAAATATTCTTGCTCAGAAATAGTTGATGTAGTTGGAACTGTTTTTTCAAATTTAGTTTCTGCTGTAAATGCTCTCCAACTCAGTAAATTGGAGTCATCATTTGCCCAATCAGCCATCATGTTTTCAGAAAACTCTCCAGATAATATATTATCCATATGCTTTTGAAATAATGGTCGGAGTATTGATTTTAATACTTCTGAAAGTTCAAATGTTTTTATTTTCGAGGGATTATTTAAGCGATCCATCATGTTAGTAATTCCGCCATGTTTTAAAGCTTTTGTGATAGCTTCCCAACCATTTTGAACTAACTTAGAGGCATAGCTTGGTTCAATTCCATTCTCAACCATTTTATCAAAGCATAATATAGATCCTGTTTGCAACATACCACACAAAACAGTTTGCTCGCCCATTAAATCCGATTTTACTTCCGCTACAAATGAAGAGTATAAAACACCAGCTTTATGTCCACCTGTTGCCACTGCATATGCTTTTGCTTGATTTAATCCTTCGCCATTTAGATTGTTTTCGGGATGAACTGCTATTAAAGTTGGCACTCCAAATCCTCTTTTATATTCTTCACGAACTTCAGATCCTGGGGATTTTGGCGCACACATAATGACAGTAATATCTTTACGTATTTGCATACCTTCCTCAACAATATTAAATCCATGAGAATAGGATAGAGTAGCACCATGTTTCATTAATGGCATTATTACTTTAACAACTGAAGTATGTTGTTTATCTGGTGTTAAATTACAAACTAAGTCAGCTGTAGGAATTAATTCTTCATAAGTTCCAACATGAAAGCCATTGTTATAAGCATTCATGTATGATATTCTTTTTTCTTGTATGGCTTCATTACGAAGTGCGTAAGAAATATCTAAGCCTGAATCGCGCATATTTAAACCTTGATTTAACCCTTGAGCGCCACAACCTATGATAACAATTTTTTTTCCTTTAAGTGCAGTAATCCCATCAGAAAATTCAGTTTGATCCATAAATTCGCAAACACCGAGTTGTTCTAACTGCAATCTTAGGGGTAAGGTGTTGAAATAATTTTGCATAATTATTATTTGTTAAAGTGATTTATTAATGTTTTACTATTATTTTCTAATTCTATTAAGTATGCATTCAAGGTTTTCAGAGGTTTTGTTATTGCTACTCTTCCACTGCGTACAAATTCCAAAATGCCAAATCTTTCTAAATCGCTAAATAGTTTTTTAATTTCTCGCTCATCACCAGTTTTTTCTACTACAATGTATTCGATAGCAATGCTTAGTATTTTGGCGTAATTTTCATTAACTACACGCATAAACAATTCATTTTCTTTTAATGCATCTGCTGATACTTTGTATAACGCAATTTCTCTGCTTATAATTTCAGAATTAATATGGTAAAAGGCTTTTAAAACGTCTACTTGTTTTTCGATTTGACCAATTATTTTTTTTACTTGTTCCTCAGAAACAGTAATTACAATTGTATAACGAT
>JBIISW010000157.1:0-5426 GCA_044340865.1 Bacteroidia bacterium
GAAAGCCATTGCATTCGCCTTAAAAAATATTGGCATCGATTATTACTTTGTGACTTCCGGTGAAAAAAAAGCATCAAATTATTTCAACTATGAAGACTTAAATAATCATGTATTAAATGCTTTTAAATTAATAATTCAATGTACGCCCATTGGGATGTTTCCTCAAATCAATGATTGTGTAAACCTACCTTATGAATTTCTAACTGCAGAGCATCTATTGGTGGACTTAATCTATAATCCTGAAGAGACCATCTTTCTAAAAAAAGGAAAAGAAAAAGGAAGTATAACTGTGAATGGACTAAACATGCTGAAATTACAAGCGGATAAAGCGTGGCAGATTTGGAATGGGTAATGTTATTTCCAAAAAACCATTTTTATTCCTAGTAAGATTAGAATGATACCGAAGATTTGTTTAATCGTTTTCTGATCTAAAGAAATAGCAAATTTACTACCGAAATAACTTCCAAAAACAAACGTGCTACAAATAATAAGGGCTGTTTTATAATCTACATATCCTTCTTTATGATAATTTAAAACACCCATGACACCTATAGGCAATAAAAACATAAATAAGGTTGTGCCTTGAGCTTGATGTTGTGAAAAGCCCAGGAAATAAACCAATACAGGCACAATGATTATACCTCCTCCAATACCAACTAAACCGCTCAAAAAACCAGCAGCTAACCCTAAGGTCAATAAAATTAATACGATTGATCCATCCATATTTTTTCTTGTTTGCATCATCTTTTTTTTAAATGACATTTAAAAGTCAGTTGATAATGATAAATAAGTCATGCCTTTTTGCTTTGTTTTATCATCAACCCCCCAAGCAAAATCTAAGCGAATAAAATAACCAACTAAACGAGAACGTAAGCCAAATCCATATCCGCCAACAATGGGTTCTTTTTGATTGTAGATTGTTAATGTAATTGGATTTCCAGAGAAGACATTTTTATTTAAAACGTTTTCATCACTATAAGGATTTTTTCCATACCAAGCCATGCCAACATCAGCAAAACCTATGATTTGAAAATTATTAATAAAATCAGATTTGATAGGTGTATTTAGTAAGTATTTAAATATAGGACAACGAATTTCACTATTGTAAACAACAAAATTATTTCCATTGCGTGTATTTTGTTTGAAGCCTCTTAAATTAGTTGCCAGCGTTTGAAATTGGTATTGTGTTGGATTTACAATATTAATGGATTGGTCAAATTTCGGATTCACCCAATTATCAACGCCTCCTAAATAATAAATTAATTTATCCGTTCCTAAAGATGTTGCACCAGCAAGACGATTACACCAAATTAAATCTCTATGCAATTTTTTATAATTTCGAAAATCAAATCCTAGCGTCACTAAATCGTGTTGCTCTGATTTAATTAATCTCCAATACTCTGCCCACATTTTGAAACGTGTACCGTTATATAAGTTCAATCCACGTTTTCTTGAATTATCAAAAATGTATTCCAATTTTGCTCCACCGTAATTATCATAAGCATGAGGTTTTGCTAAACTCACATCACTTACTGATGCAAAAACTGTTCTGTCATTTCGGAATAATAATGAAAATTTAGTAGCAGACACTTCACTAAATGGTAACTTCCACGTATAACGGGCATCATGAGTTTGTACTTTAGAAATGCCAGAGTAACCATTTACTTTTAAAAACGACTGACGATGCAATACAAGTTGTCGATCTATTTTATAAATTCTATTTTCCCAACTTAACAAATATTCATTGTCTAAAGACCCTGCAATTCTGAATCCTGCAACGATTCGTTTATCTTCAAACAAATCACTTAATCCAACTTTAAATAATGCGTTTAATCCAGGGTTTAAATAAATAGGACTACCGCCGCCTGTAAACCTTTGGTAATTAGTTGCAAGAAAGGAGTTGTCTAATTGGGAAACAATTTGATCTGTTTTAAAACTGGTGTAATAATTTTGTTGGGTAGGAAAACGAAGTTCATCAGTAAATGCTTGCTTATGATCTTTAGGGCTATTCTCTTTAATTAAAAAACTATTTTGTTTGAATTGCTTTACCGGTTCGTTATTAATGATGGGGCCAGAAGTATCTGTTTTTTTATCAGCACCAATGGTGTAATTATCAATATCTACTCCTTGATTGGTTGTTGGTTCAGGATCAGTTTTTTGAGGTGTATATAAATCTTCGTTTCTAATTGGATTTACAATTTTTAATTTATCAGGTTCAGACAATGGTGATTTGGGTGTGCCTCTAAACCAAGTGTCAGACAGTTTTTGTGACAGCAAAACGGTTGGATTTATTAAGTCGCTCACGGTCAATTTTTCTTGATTATTTTCAATGGTAATTTCAGCAAGTTTTGTAAATGAAGAATTAATATGATGGTCTTCACAATTTTTTAGATTATTACTGATGGATTTTGTCTTATAAAAAAAACGGTAATGCTCAACAGTATCAACAAATGAAATAGCACTATCCATGACGCCAACAAATCTGTTGTATATGCCATTAGAATCACTTAAAAAAGAAACAACGCCGTGACTGTATTCTTGCGGCTTAATTTCATTGATACCTGGAGTATGTGTTATTCGATTTAAATAGACCGATTTTGTTTGAGTATTATAAACAAACAAATCGTTGTTTCTAGAAAATTTAAAATTCAGTTTAGCGTCTTCATTTCCTTTAATTGTATCATGCGGTCTATTAGATTCAAATACAATACCTTTTGAATGATTAATAAAAATAGGATTGTTATCATCCCATGCATCATTGGTAATCTGTTCTATGCCACCGGCATTTAATGAGAAAATAAAAACATCCGATTGACCTTTGCCTTTTTTTACAGCACTCATTACTAAACGCTTACCATCGTGAGAAAAAGCAAAACTATTTATTTTTTCAAATCCAGTAATTGGTCGCTTGAAATGTTCTTTTGTTTCTGTATCATAGGTGTGAATTTTTAAAATATTTTTATATTCATAAATCATAGCAATGACTGTACTATTAGGGTGCCATGCTATTAATGGGTAACTATTATCATCCAATCGTTCAAGTTTTGGAAATAATTTTATGAGGCGTTTAGTCTTTTTTTCACCAATGGTATTCAACCAAACTTTATATTGACCTAATTCACTTGTTGCATAAATTATTTTTTGACCATCACCACTCACTTTTAATTGATAATAATGTCTTGATTTTTTTTGCTTTTGCAAAACAGAAATAAGTGGTAAATTTTTTCGAGCAGTATCTTTAAAATCAAAATACCGTTTAGATAACAAGGTTGAAAAATCGAACGTTAAATTTTCAATGGACGTACCTAACACATAAACAAATGCGTTATTGGCATTCCGACTCACTTTAGTCATATACAATAAACTAGGAATGACAGCTTCGCCATAAGTATCAGCCACATAATACCACATGGCGTGTCCAGCCAAAACAGCTTCCTTTCCCGTTAATTTATTAAACTTATAAAAGCGATCATTTAAAACAGCATCCATCACACTGTTGTCAATAGTGGTGTTCCAACCTTCAGAAATATAAGCAATTAATCCATTCTTAAACCAATCAGGCAATACTAATAATGTTGAATTCCTCACAACATCACGTGTTCTGCCACCATACATCATTTTATCAATAATTAATTCAGCTAAGGCTGCTCTAATCTGTTTATCTAAATCATAATGCGAGCCTGTGAAATATAAAAATATTTTATCTCCAATAATGCGTGTTACACCTCCTATGTTTCCATTTTCCTCGGTTGATAATCCAATATTAGATTGTTTAAAATCATTTTGATTATTATAGACTATGACATCTAATTTGTCTTCTAATTGAAAATCGAGGCGTTTCTCAATAACTGGTAATTGTCTGTTGACTGATGTTGCAGCATAGCGTGCAATTTCTTGTCCACCTTCATATAAATACACTCTAAATCGTTCGAAATCAAAATACGTCCAATCAAACGTTTGGTATTGCATACGATTTTTTCCAAAATCAAGTTGCGACCCATAATAAAATTGCGAAAAAAGTACTTTTGTAAAAAAGACACATAAAATTATGACAAGATTTTTTTTCACAAGAAATTTGATAATAAGGCCTAAATTTAGCAAATAAAATTTAAAAAAACTATGATAACGATTTGCGATTTTGTATTTGGTCCTTTTCAAGAAAACAGTTACGTATTATACGATGAAACAAGGGAATGTGTAATAATAGACCCAGGAAATAATACAGCAAGTGAGGATAAAAAATTAAGTGATTTTATATCTGAAAACAACTTAATTGTTAAGCGATTAATTTTAACACATGGGCACATTGATCATATCAATGGAAATAAATATGTATTTGATACATATGGACTTTTACCAGAAGTTCATCAAAATGATGTGTATTTTATTGAGAAACATTTGTCAAGTGCAACAATGTACGGCTTACCTGCTCAACAAAGTCCAATGCCCGAAACGTATTTAAAAGAAGGCGATGTGATTGAATTTGGTAATTCGAAACTTCAAACTATACACACTCCTGGCCATTCTCCTGGAAGTATTACATTTTATAATGTAGAACAAAAATTTATGATTGCAGGTGATGTTTTATTTTATGGTAGCATTGGTAGAACAGATTTACCAATGGGCAATATGAATGATCTCATTTCATCAATCAAAAACAAACTATTTAACTTAGGCGATGATATGAAAGTGTATAATGGACATGGGCAATCAACCACTATTGGATTTGAAAAGTTACATAATCCATTTTTAGTTTAAGAAACTACAAACTGGTCCACGTTGTAAGACCTTGTTGAGTGAATTTAAAAGATTGCACATTGCCACCAAGATTCTCTATGGCTTTGGCTACTTTAATTTTTGTAACAGCAGGGCAATAAAAAAACATAAATCCACCTCCACCAGCTCCAGATATTTTACCTCCTGTAGCTCCCGATTTTAAGGCTGTTTCGTAAACATTATCGATTAATGAATTACTAATTGATTGTGCAATTTGTTTCTTATTAGTCCAGCCATAATGAAGAATTTCACCAATTTTATTTAGATCGCCACGCAGTAAACTATCTTTCATTTGTTGCGCTTGCTCTTTTAAATTATGCATTGCATCAACAGACTTTTCATTTTTATCATTCACATTTTTCACTTGCTCATTAATGATGGTAGCCGAAAGCCTTTGTGTAGCGGTAAAATAAAGTAATAAATTAAATTCTAATTCGTACAACACTTCATCTTTTAATTGCAATGGATTAACAATGACTTTATCGTTTGCTAAAAACTCCATAAAATTAATTCCTCCAAAAGTAGCCGCATATTGATCTTGTTTACCGCCACTCATGTTTAAATCTTTTCGTTCGATTTCATAAGCTAAATGTGCAATATCATATTTACCTAAAGGTAATTTAAACCATTCTACAAAAGCACCAATTAAT
>JBIISW010000158.1:0-5422 GCA_044340865.1 Bacteroidia bacterium
TGGAAACACGGTTTCTAATTTATCATCAACACGTGCTTTGCGAGATGTTACCGAAACAATTGGTGGATCATATTCAGCAAGTGCTGTAGGAGAAGTGAATGTGGTTAATATGATGAAAGAAACCAACGCAATTATTGGTGGAGAAGGAAATGGTGGTGTTATTTTACCAGAAATACATTACGGCAGAGATGCATTAGTTGGAGTTGCTATATTCTTAACGCATTTAGCAAAGTATGGCAAAACAACGTCTATGCTTCGTCAATCTTATCCAAATTATTTCATTTCTAAAAATAAAATTGAGTTAACGCCACAAATTGATGTTGATAAGGTTTTAGAAAGCATACATGCTAAATACAAAAATCAACCAGTGAATACAATTGATGGTGTGAAAATAGAGTTTGAAAAAGAATGGGTTCATTTACGAAAATCAAACACAGAGCCAATTATTCGTATTTACAGCGAAAGTCAAAGTTTGAGCACCGCCGATACCTTAGCGAAAAAAATAATCGAAGACATTAAAGAAATTATTAAGTAATTTCAAAAACAATAATAGAAAACATATATCCATTAAAAATATAAAGTAGAATGAAAGTTTATTTAGATAACGCAGCAACAACACGATTAGACGAAAAAGTGTTTGACACCATGGTTCCATTTATGAAAGAAGAGTATGGCAATCCATCATCTATTCATGCGTTTGGCCGTAAAACACGCTCAGCTATTGAAGGCGCTCGTAAAACAGTTGCTAAATTATTGAACGTTAGTCCTGCTGAAATATTTTTTACCTCTGGTGGAACAGAAGCAGATAATATGGCCATCAACCAAACCATTGATTCGCTTGGTATAACACACGCTATTACGAGTAAAATTGAGCATCACGCTGTTGAGCATACGTTACAAATGTTAGAAAAAGCTGGTAAAGTAAAATTGAGTTGGGTAAACGTTGACGATAAAGGAAATGTTGATTTAAATCATTTAGAAGAATTATTAAAAACGAACGAACGTAGTTTGGTTTCGTTGATGCACGCCAATAACGAAATTGGAACTTTGTTGCCATTAGAAAGAGTAGGGGAGATTTGTGAAAAATACGATGCTATTTTTCATAGCGATACAGTGCAAACGATGGGGCATTACCCAATGGATTTACAAAAAATAAATGTACATTTTATTACTTGTGCCGCTCATAAATTTCATGGACCAAAGGGTGTAGGTTTTTTATACATTAAACATAATGTGAAAATTAAACCAATGATACATGGTGGCGCGCAAGAACGTAACATGCGTGGTGGAACAGAATGCACACAAGGAATTATTGGTTTGGCAAAAGCACTCGAAATCTGTAATGAAGAAATGAATGAGCACATTACTCACATACAAGGTATCAAAAATTACATGAAGGCCTCTTTAGAAAAAAACATCCCAGGTATCGAATTTAATGGAGAAACAGGAAACGAAAATAGTTTATATACGGTTTTAAATTGCCGTTTTCCAGCACATCCCGATGCTGAAATGATGTTATTTAATTTAGATATTGCTGGTATTGCAGCCAGTGGTGGTAGTGCGTGTAGTAGTGGTAGTAATCAAGGCTCACATGTATTGCGTGGTATTGGTACGGATACTTCGAGAGCATCAATTCGTTTTTCGTTTTGTAAATACAATACTAAAGAAGAAGTGGATTATACCATCGAAAAGCTAAAGGCGATGATGGTTTAAGCTTTTTTTCGTTGTTAATTTGGGCGTTGCCTTTGGCCAGGCTTTGCGTTTCAATCTTTTTTCGTTCCTCAAAAAGGATTTTCACTTCAATCCTTAACGCGAAGTTTTAAGTTCGTTTAGGTATTATCAATAACGTTTTCGCGCTAAGCAACGGTTTGATTTGAAACTGTGTCCTGCCGAAACGCTACTAACAAAGATAAATGTTTAATGGACTTTTGCAAAGCGAAAATAACTGTCTTTCGCGAAGCGACCGCTTTTGCAAAAGCTTTGATGTCTGCCAAACTGTTTGCTTAGCGTGTGTTAGGTGCTGCCCTTTTCTTTTACTCCTTTATTAATTTATATATTCTGTTGTCTACTTTTACAAAGTAAAGCCCACTTGTCAAATAGGAGAAATCTTGTTTGTCAATATTTTTACCAAGCCAAATAGATTGACCAATTGAATTTAAAAGAACGAAATCTTCAAAACCTGTTGTATTTGATAATTTGATTTTAGTTGTAAATGGATTTGGATAAAAACTCAAATTAGCTTTATCTTGAATCTCATTAATGTTAGTTGTCAAGCAACTAGTAGTGTAGTTTTGAAAGAATTGCCACATTAAATATGTTGCACTAAACTTATTGCTTACAGTTGTCGTACCCGTTGCTAGACCACCAGGCCAAGAGTGTTCGCCGTCATAACTTACAAATTGTTCAATAACCGTATTGCAAGAACAATTTAAATATTTAAAGTGGTCGTATTGGCTAACATTGTGATATAATGTGTCTTTTAATATAGTGCAGTTATAGTTTGAACTGATTATATCGAACATACTATCTTGCGGTGGAAAATAAGTACCAGTCGTCCCAACTGTTATACCACCAAAGTATTTAACATTTTGGTCTAAATAGGAATGGAAACTTATAATTGGAATAGCTCTCGATGGACTCCAAGGATAATACATTAAGTCACCAGCTACTGGTGCTATTGCAGCAAATCTATGGGTCAATTGATTGGCAAGTCTGTAGCAAAGTAAAGAGCCGTTTGAAAATCCAGTTGCGTAAACACGGGTTGTATCAATAGGTCTATTAGTAAACAGGTTATTCAATAATGAATTTACAAAACCAACATCATCAATATTTAGAGTAGTTGCTGGAGCACAACAACCACCTGCGTTCCAAGTCCTATTACCAGCAACTTTTACTCCTTCTGGGTAAACAACGATAAAGCTTGAAGTGTCAGCCTTTTGAGATAATCGAGATTGATATTGGATTGACTGATAACCAAGAGGGCTTCCACCGTGAAATGCTAATACTAATGGATAACTCGCCGAAACATTATATCCAGTGGGAAGATGTGTTAAAAATGTCCGCCAACGACCGCTAACATAAATACTATCGTAAACATTTGTTTGTCCGAATGATAAGGTTGTAAATATAAAGGCTAGAGTAAATAGTAGTAATGTTTTCTTCATAGTTTTTTTTATTTTAGATATCAGCAATAGCAAAAGGTTTAATCTGTCCACGTAGAATTTTTGTCATAGGGTTGCACCTAACGTTTTGCATATTTATGAAGTGGCGGCTTTTGGAAACTGATGTTTCTGTTTAGCACTTAACTTTCATTGATGCACAAAGTTTCAGTTTTGCACTAAACCCGCCATTTCATAAATATGCTGTTGGTGGCTGGCTTTTATTGTTAGAATTGTTTTCTTCTAAGATTTACAAATTGGTTTTATGAATTTTTCGGTTTTTGCAGGGTATTTCAACAGCTTATCAGCAGGTCGTATTGGTCGTTTCTCGAAACCACCACCACAATTAGGACAAATGTTTTCTAAAATATTGTCTACACAATCTTTACAAAAAGTACACTCAAATGTACAAACCAATGCTTCTGTGCTTTCATTTGGTAATGATTTTGCACAATTCTCACAAACTGGTCTTATTTCTAACATATTATTTTAAAATTAAATCTATATTTTTCTTTATAACTTGCACCAATTCGTTGATAAAACTTTATTGCTTTTTCATTAAATTTAGGTGTTTGCCATTGGATTTCTTCATATCCGTTAAGTTTTGTTATTTTCGCAATTTCTTCAATTAATTTTTCACCTATTCCATAATTTCGTGCTTGTGGTCTCAAATATAAACAATCCATATGAGTATAAAAATTAGCATTCCAAGTTGAAAATTCAAAAGAATATGTAGCATAACCTAAAATTTCTTGATTATTTTCAACTATTAAACAAAAAATTGCAGGTTTTTCAGAAAACAGGAAATTAGTTAATTTTTCAGCTTTACCATCTCTATCAAATTCGCATTTTTCAAACAATGCGTGTTCTGAACATAATCCTATTATTTCAGTTATATCTTCTGGTTTTGCATTTCTAATTTTATATTCCATAATTTTTACAAATCAACATTTAATGTTTCGCTTAAGTAGGTTAAAAAATCGGGGTTATCATTTTTCATTAATACATTTCTTACCCACGAATCTCTTTCAAAACAAATTATTGCTAATTCCCAAGTACAAGCCATAATTCCTTTATCTGAAAAGTTTGAAAATTGAGTTGGATTCTGATAAGTTGAAAAGTATGCGTGATTTTGCAACATTTCGTCATCAATCCACCAATTTGTTAGGACAAAATAACCTTCTCTACCTTCGTGAATAATCAGATTAGCAATATCAAATGTTCCTAATTCATAATTTAAACTTTTAGAAAGCCAATTTGTCAGATTTTCTTTAACTATTGTAACAATTTCATTTGGAACAAATTCATTTTTATTGCTTATGCTGTAAATTTTAATTTGCCAATTAGAGTGTTTGTATAGTTCTAAAAATCTAATAGAACGCTTTATGTAGTCATTTTTAATTTTCATCTCTGTTTCGGATTTTCGCTTTTTCGGTAAGCTTGCCACCAACGTTTTGGGGCTTGGCGAAGTGGGGGATTTCGAAGCACCAATATTCAATTTATTACTAATGTTTAATTGAAGTACAAATGTTCAATTTAGCACTATTGCCCCCATTTTGCCAAACCCATGTTAGCGGTTCGGCTTTTTATTTTCCCAAGTTGTCTTTTTCAATTCAAACCAATCTGTTGGGTCGCCTTCATAATCAAAAGTTTCTTTAAAGTCAAATCCTAATTTAGTCAACACCTTTTTTGAATTCTCGTTTTTAGGGTCAGTTATTGCATAAATAGTGTCAGTATTCAATTTTTTAAATCCATAGTCCAAAATTGCATTTGAAGATTCAGTCGCAAAACCTTTTCCCCAATGTTTTTTCTTAAACCTATAACCAAGTTCGTAAAAATTATTGTGATTATTTAAAGGCTGGTTAAAGTATTTTAGTCCTGACCAACCAATACATTCATTTGTCGATTTGTCAACCACAGCCCAACGAGCAATTCCATTTTCATTGTATTGTACTTTTAGCATTTCAATGACTTTTGTTATTTCGGCAATTGATTTCACAGGATTATTTTCAATAAACAAATGAACTTCTGGGTCAGAGTCCATTTCGAACAAGTCTTTGTCGTCTGTATATTCTAATTCTCTTAAAATTAGTCGTTCTGTTTCAATTAATACTTTCATCTCTCAGTTGTTTCTCTGTCTAATCGTCTCGTTTTTAAAGCTGACCGCTAACGTTTTGCAGCTAGAACTTGTGCGGTTTTGGAACACTTGTCTACCGAAACGTTTAAATAAAGATACTATGTTTCTAGGCATTTGCAAAATGAAA
>JBIISW010000037.1:0-18150 GCA_044340865.1 Bacteroidia bacterium
CAAACAGATTGATTGTTTTCAATGTTGTATAATAAATCAGCATCCGCTTTTTCTAAAGCCCTTAAATAAATATGTTTCGATTGAATAAACATCTATGATTTGTTGAATTTAAGTTGTTCGTTTAGAATTACCTCTTGTAATTCTGAATACGAGTAAATAGGAAAAAAAAATGGTTGACCTTGACTAAATTTAGTGATATTTAATCCTAATGCATCATCAATGTAATCATTTTGTTTGAGTCGTTCTATTAATTCAAAAAGTAATTCATTTTCAATACGATTAATCGCGTAAAATTCAGATAAAAATAATTTCACAGGACTTAAACAACTTGCTTCATTTGGATTTACTTTTTTGAATTGTTTTATCTGCCATTGAAACATTTCATTTTGATAATCATAACTAAATACGGGATGTTTTTTTAGTTTGACAAAAACTGATTCTATTTTTTTTTGCTGAATGGTTTTTAATAAAACAGGCAATGTAACATTTGTTTCATGCCCTTTTATGGTCAATGAGTGATACAACCCATTTATGAGCATTCCAATATGTGGTGGCTTGCGTGAAGCATGTAAAACGACTAACCAAGTATGATGGGCTAATGTTTCTGCAGAAGCAAGATCAGATAAGGTGATTGAATATGAGTTTTTATTTTTCAAAGAACTCAAATATAAGGCTATTTGAAATGTGTTGTTATGAAAATAATATAAATGACTAAAAAATTAAAATGCAGATAAAATCATTTCTTTGATTGTATAATATTGTTTGAGTTTTAAACTTTTTTCTCTTCGCCAACCACTTGACATGTTGAGGTTAAATAAGGAGGCCACTTCTTTATAATTTTTGTTATTTAAAAAAGCACTAACCAATTCAAAGTCGTTTTTTTTCCAAGAATCAACGTAATCTCCATAAATTAAAAAGAGATTATTTAAATACAAGCTAGTTTTTTCGTTATTGGTTGCAATCAAAAATCTACTTTCGGTTTTTTTAATCAGTTTAAGTCTGTCTCTGGCGTCAATCAAACCTAATCCTAGTCTTTCGTAGGCCGAATGTTTACTATGGATGGTTTTGATATAGTCGTGGTATAACACGTATTTTAATTTAAAATCTAAGCTGTTCTCAATTAAACATTCTTCAATATCAAATATTATTTCAATAGCATGTTGCAAACTATTGGTTATTCCTTGAAATTCATTATCAAATAAAATATCTAAAGTGGTAATGAATTTATTTTTATGAATTTTATTAATAACAGATGTTACATTTTTTAAATCAGAATCAACGGCGTCCTTATTTATATCCTTTGTTTGTATGACTTCCGCCATTAAAATAAAATGCTCCATTAGTATTTATTTTGTATATTTAAAAAAGTAAATCGTTTCGATTGTCATTCAATTTTTAATTTTAAAATGTATTTTTTGCGCTTATAGTGCAAAAATATAAAATATTTTAAAATTAGCAGTATATTCTTTGCTACAATCAAAAAAAGACTTACATTTGCATCCCAATTTAGAAAATTTAAAAATAAAAAAGTGGACGCATTAAGTTATAAAACCAAATTTGTCAACAAAGCAGCATCTGAAAAAGACTGGTTATTAGTTGACGCAGAAAACGAAGTAGTAGGTCGTTTAGCCTCTAAAATCGCATACATGATTCGCGGTAAACATAAAACAAATTACACACCACACACTGACTGTGGTTCTAATATTGTTGTAATTAACGCTGAAAAGGTTCGTTTTACAGGCGCAAAATTAGAAGATAAAGAATACGTTCGCTATACTGGACATCCAGGTGGACAACGTTTCGCAACTCCTAAAGAAATGCTTGCTAAAAAACCAACTGAAGTATTAAAACATGCTGTTCATGGTATGTTACCAAAGGGTCGTTTAGGAAGAACGTTAAATACAAATTTATTTGTATTTGCTGGTCCTGAGCATGATCATGCAGCACAACAACCTAAAAAAGTAGATTTAACAACAATTATTGCATAACGAAATGGAAGTAGTAAACACATCAGGTCGCAGAAAATGTTCAGTAGCACGTGCTTATGTATCTAAGGGTACAGGAGTTATTACTATTAACAAAAGAGATTATAAAGAATATTTCAAAACTCCAACTTTACAATATTATGTTTTACAATCATTAACTAACGCTAAATCTGTTGGAGAATATGATGTAAAAATCAATGTAAATGGTGGCGGAACTACTGGTCAAGCTCAAGCAGTTCGCTTAGCAATTGCAAAAGCTTTAGTAGAAATTAATCCAGAATTGAAAAAAGAATTACGTGCTGAAGGTTTAGTTACTCGCGACCCTCGTATGGTTGAACGTAAGAAATTCGGTCAAAAGAAAGCTCGTGCTCGTTTCCAATTCAGCAAACGTTAGAATTCAAATTATTATATTTTATATATACTACCCATGTCAACAAAAACATTCAACGAATTATTAGAATCTGGTGCTCATTTTGGTCACTTGAAAAGAAAATGGAATCCAGCAATGGCTCCTTATATTTATGCTGAAAAAAACGGCATCCATATTATCGACTTAAACAAAACGGTTGTTAAAATAGATGAAGCTGCAGCTGCTATCAAGCAAATTGCTCGTTCAGGTAAAAAAATATTATTTGTAGCTACTAAAAAACAAGCAAAAGACATCGTTGCTGCTAAAGTTAAAGAAGTAGGTATGCCTTATGTAACTGAACGTTGGCCAGGTGGTATGTTAACTAATTTTGCAACTATCCGTAAGGCAGTTCGTAAAATGGGACAAATCGATAAAATGGCTACTGATGGCACATTTGATAACATTTCTAAAAAAGAAAAATTACAAATTACTCGTGAGCGCGCAAAATTAGAAACTAACTTAGGTTCTGTAGCTGATTTAACTCGTTTACCATCTGCGTTATTTATTGTTGATATTAGCAAAGAGCATATTGCTGTTGCTGAAGCAAAACGATTAAACATCCCTACTTTTGCTATTGTAGATACGAATTCAAATCCAAATTTTGTGGATTATGCAATTCCTGCAAATGATGACTCTTCTAGCTCTGTTGCTTACATTATTGATTTAATCTGTAAAGCTATCAATGAAGGTTTAGGTGATCGTAAAATGGATAAAGAAGCTGGTTTAGTTGAAGAAAAAGAGAATAAAAACTCTAAGGAAGAAGCTGAAGAATTAGCAGAAGGAGTAACTGTAAAAGGTGCTAAAGCTGTTGAAGATGAAGCTGCTCGTAAAATAGCGCCTCGTAAAAGAACTGTAGCCAAAAAATAATTTTATCAAAACATAATTTTAAAGGCCGTTCTTGTTAAAGGAAGGGCCTTTTTTTTAAACATATCTATTAATTAATTAAAAAAAATAAAAATGGCAATTACAGCACAAGAAGTAAACAAATTACGTCAACAAACCGGAGCCGGTATGATGGATTGTAAAAAAGCATTAGAAGAAAACAATGGTGATTTTGAACAAGCTGTTGATTACCTTCGTAAAAAAGGAGCAAAGGTAGCCGCTAACCGTGGCGACAGAGATTCTAAAGAAGGAGTTGTATTAGCAAAAACATCTGCAGATGGAAAAACGGGTATTTTAATTTGGATTAACTGCGAAACAGATTTCGTAGCTATTAATGCAGATTTTATCGCTTTTGCTGATTCTATTGCAATGATAGCATTAGACAAAAACGCAAAATCAAAAGAAGAAATTTTAACTTTACCATATAATAGCGACATTACAGTAGCTGATAAATTTATGGAACAAGTTGGTAAAATTGGAGAAAAAATTGAAATTGGCTATTTTGAGGCAATTTCAGCTGAAAAAGTTTCTGCTTACATTCACCCAGGAAATAGAGTTTCTGTAATTGTTGGTTTCAATCAAGTTACTAATGATGAAGTTGGTCGTAACGTGGCAATGCAAGCGGCAGCGATGGCTCCAGTAGCTTTAGATAAAGAAGGCGTTACTCCAGAAATGTTAGAGAGAGAATTAGAAATTGCTCGTGAAGTCATTCGTGCTGAAGGTAAACCAGAAGATATGGTTGAAAAAATTGCAACTGGTAAAATTGCTAAATTCTATAAAGAATCTACTTTATTAAACCAAGAATACATTAAAGATAATAAAATGACTGTAGCTCAATATTTACAAAGTGTTGAAAAAGGTTTAACAGCAACAGCCTTTAAGCGTTACGCATTATCTTAATTTATTAAAAACCCGATTTATTCGGGTTTTTTTTTGTCAATTATTTTAATGTAAATTAGAAACATATTTTGACGCATCAATTTTGATTAATTATTTAGTTTAGAAATAACATGAAATATAAAAGAATATTACTAAAGTTATCTGGTGAAGCTTTAATGGGAAAAAAAGGTTTCGGGATTGATCACGAACGATTATTAGAATATGCTAAAGAAATTAAATTAGCTTATGATGCGGGATGTCAAATTGCCATTGTAATTGGTGGTGGAAATATTTTTAGAGGCATTCAAGCCGAAAAAGGTGGCATGGACCGAGTGCATGGTGATTACATGGGTATGTTAGCAACAGTTATTAATTCAATGGCAGTGCAATCTGCTTTAGAAGGTTTAGGAGTTCAAACGCGTTTACAAAGTGCTATTAAAATGGAGCAAATTTGCGAACCATTTATTAGAAGAAAAGCCGTTCGTCATTTAGAAAAAGGACGTGTGGTTATTTTTGGTGCCGGCACTGGTAATCCTTATTTTACAACAGATACAGCTGCTACATTGCGTGCTATTGAAATTGAAGCTAACGTTATTTTAAAAGGAACACGTGTGGATGGAATTTATACGTCTGATCCTGAAAAAGATCCAACGGCAACTAAATACGAAACCATTTCATTTGAAGAGGTATATTCTAAAGGACTTGAAGTTATGGATATGACAGCCTTTACCTTGTGTAAAGAAAATAATTTACCTCTCATTGTTTTTGATATGAATAAGAAAGGTAATCTTCAAAATTTGATTTACGGCGAAAAAGTGGGTACGTTAGTAGAAGTTTAAATCTTTGTAAACTTCTTTTCATGTTATTACTAATGCAATTGTTTTACTAAATTCGTATATGAAAAAAATTAAAATTTTAGATTCGCAACAAATTGATCAGAAGTTAAACCGTATGGCGTATCAAATTTACGAATCTAACTTTAAGGAAAAAGAATTGCTCATTGTTGGCATTGAAGGAAATGGCTATAAATTAGCGCAACGAATAGTTGCTATTTTAGAAACTATTTCTAACATGAAAATTAAAATTGGTAAAATAAAATTAGATAAAGAGAAGCCTTGGTTAAAAGATCCTTCAATCGACTTTACTGAAAAAGATTTTGAAAATAAATCTATCATCTTAGTTGACGATGTTTTAAATAGTGGCAAAACATTGATGTATGCAGTGAAATTATTTTTGAACAAACCTGTCAAACAATTAAATACATTAATTTTAGTTGATAGAAGTCATACTCGATTTCCTGTAAAAGCTGATTTTGTTGGACTTTCACTATCTACTACATTACAAGAACGTATTGATACTGACTTTTCAAAAAAAGGTAAAGAAGCTGTGTATTTAGTTTAAGAATAGTGTAGTTCTTTTCTTAATTTTCTAACGATTTGAAAAAGTTCTGTTGCTTTCTGAGAGCCTATTCGATAGGTAAACCCAGAGTTATCTTTTAATTCAATGAATTCATTGCCGCTTGTAAAAAATCGGATAATTCCTCTACTATGTAAATTGTAAACGGCTCGTCTAAAAATATTTTTCTTGTATTTACTTTTTCTAATATTTGAAATGCTTTCTAAATTTATTTTCACTTTTCTTGCAGTCCAAAATCCATCTATCACAATATAGGTTTGATACACCTTAATGTGGGTATGTAAAATATATGTCAACATTGCTGAAAAGGACAAACTAAGCAGGCCTAATACAAAAAAAATATTACCAGAGTTCGGAATATCCATAGCTGGATAATAACCAATTTCAAATACCGACACTTGAATTGGTTTCGGATTTTCACTCCAATAATAACCGACAAAACAAAATACAGTAATAATCGTTCTCCAAATCATACTTAATCTGTTATGACCCATGTATTGTTTTTCTTCAAATATGATTGTGTCGTTGTCCAAGGAAATTAAGCTTTTTCAAAGTTAATAAATAATTCTCGGTTCGCTCTTGGTTTTACTGAATTATAAGCAGTTTCAAACATCTTTATTTTAAATAGGTTTTCGAAGTAGGGTAGGTATTCTGTTTGATTGCCTCCGAATGGTGGATGGTTTTTATTTAGTTCATCGTTGAATAGTAACCCAACTAATTTACCTTTTGGTTTTAATAAGTGGTGCATATGTTCTGCATATTTTTGTCTTAGCTCAGGATTGATAGCACAAAAAAATGTTTGTTCAATAATTAAATCATAATGCCCTAAATGATTAAAAAAGTTTTTACATATTAAATGATTTGCATTGAAAAGTGGAATTCGTTTTTTAAATAATTCAATAGGTTCTTTTGCGAAATCTAACACATAGATGTTTGTAAATCCTTTATTAAAAAGGTATTCGGCTTCGTGTGCATTTCCTGCACCTGGAATTAAAATATGTAAGTTGGTATCGGTAAGCTGATCGAAATACTGTTTTAATGGTTCTGAAACTTCTCCTAAATCCCATTTAAATTCTTGGGAAATGTATCGATTATTCCAGTATTCTGAATCTAAGTGCATCTTTATTTTTTTAATTTATCGGACAGTTAAATTTATTAATATTATGTTTAACTTTAAGAATTAAAATCCGTTTTGTGCTAACAAATCCTATCATAGCTTTCCTTAAATTAATTAGAATTGAAAATCTAGTGATTATGATTTTAACACAATGTTGTATCCAATATTTTGTGTTAGATGATTTTATTAAATACACTTCATTTAATTCTACTTTGTTTTTTATTTCCTTGCTTAGCACCACCTTAATTGCTGCTGCTGGTTATATTATCAATGATTATTTTGATGTGAAAACAGATAAGATAAACCGACCAGAATCAGTGGTATTAGATGTTACGATAAAACGAAGGTGGGCAATGTTATTACATATCATTTTCAGTGCTATAGGTTTGGTATTAGGATTGTACTTAGCATTAAAATGTCATCATCTAAAAATTGTTGCGTTTCAATTATTAAGTATTGTATTGCTATGGTTTTATTCAACGCATTTTAAAAAGCAATTATTGGTCGGTAATTTGGTTGTTTCTTTATTAACCGCCGCAATTCCATTATTGCCTTTTATTTATGATTTTTATTTTATGATCGATTTAAATCCAATTGCTATGGAACTTGTTATACCAATGATGAAGCCTTTGTTTTATAGTGTATTAGCGTATAGTATATTTGCCTTTTTAACTTCATTTACACGCGAGGTGATAAAAGATATGGAAGATTATAAAGGTGATGTTCAAACAGGTTGCAAAACTATGCCTATAGTTTGGGGAATGGTAACTAGTAAAGTTGTATCATTTTTTACTGTTGTTATAACCATTGGATGTTTGCTTTTAGTTTGTTTACATTTTTTTAAGAGCCAAAACTTTCTGCCGTTGTATTATATTTTAGGATTAATCATTTTGCCCTTAATCAGTATTGTATTAATCACAGTAGTTGCCAAGTCTAGTAAGGATTTTAAAATGGCAAGCTTATTGCTTAAATTTGTCATGTTATTTGGCATTGCATTTACTTATTTCATTTAATTACACATGAATAAAATTGAAGAAACTATTAAGGAATTTCCTTATCAACTTATTTTAGGTTCTAATTCACCACGCCGACATGAATTGTTGACTAGTTTGGGATTTAAGTTTTTAAATAAGCCCATTCATGCAGATGAATCATTTCCTATTGATTTAGTAGCTGAAGAAATTCCATTGTATTTGGCTGAAAAAAAAGCAGATGCCTACGATGAAGAGCTAAAAGATACTGATATTTTAATAACGGCTGATACCATTGTATGGTGCGAAGGAAAGGTGTATAATAAACCTGCTAATTTTGTAGAAGGCAAAGCCATGTTAGAATCATTGAGTGGTAAAATGCATGAAGTGTTTACTGGCGTATGTTTGAAAAGTGGAAATAAACAAACTACGTTTTATGATGTTAGTAAAGTGTATTTTAAAAAATTGAAGCCAGAAGAAATAGAGTATTATTTAATGAACTTTAGTCCTTACGATAAAGCGGGCAGTTACGGCGTGCAAGACTGGTTAGGTTATATTGGCATTGATAAAATTGAAGGTAGCTTTTACAACGTAATGGGTTTACCTGTTAAAGAATTATATGAAGAGTTAGTTAAATTTTAATGTTTATGCGACTTAAATCATTGTCTTATTTAATTCTATTTACTTTTTTATTAAGTGTATTACTGTCAAGTTGTTTTATGTTTAAACCCAAAAATAAATGCGACACTTGTCCAAGCTTTCATCATACTAAGAAGAAAAAAAAGCATTGATTAAACGTTGTGTTTATTTTTTTAGTCAAATTTGTTAAATTTTATGTTTTTGATTTTCAGGCATTTAGTTAATTAAAAAGTATTTTATTTAAATTCGTCTATGAAAAATGTAATTTAGTCTAAATATATTAATAATTTTGCTTTTGTTAATTTTAACATTTAAAATAAAGCGTTATGAAATTTATTCTGATTATTACTACCATTTTTCTATTTATTAATAGCACTATTAGCTTTTCGCAACAATCAACTAGCCCTAAAAAAGTGGGTTTATGTTTAAGTGGAGGTGGCGCTAAAGGTTTGGCACACATTGGTTTATTAAAGCGCATTGACTCATTAAATATTAAGATTGATTACATTACTGGTACAAGTATGGGAAGTGTAGTTGGTGGTTTATATGCATCAGGTTGGTCTGGTAAACAAATTGATAGTTTAAGTAGAACGTTGGATTGGGCTGTATTATTAAATCAGTTTGTACCAATGAATGAAATTAGTATTGATGAAAAAGATGAATATCAAAACTATATTGGAGAAATTCCCATTCAATATGGCAAAGTACAAGTTACCGGTTTTATTGAGGGGCAAAACTTACAAAATGTATTAAATAAATTAACAAGACACGTTAATCATATTTCTGATTTCGATCATTTGCCAATTCCTTTTAGATGTTTGGCTGTAGATATCAAAACAGTTAAGCCAGTCGTTCTTAAAAGTGGCAACTTAGCCAATTCATTGCGCTCAAGTATGGCCATCCCAACTATTTTTAAACCAGTAAAAATCGATTCTTTTCTTTTAGTGGATGGAGGATTAATGGATAATTTTCCTGTTGACGAATTAAAAAAAATGGGTGCTGAATTCATCATCGGTAGTTATACAGGTAGCAGGCTTTTAGAAGAACACGAATTAAACACAGTTACCAAATTACTGATGCAATCTTCAAGCTTTTATGCCATTAACGAAAGTAAAGAAGGTATCAAAAATTGTGATATTTTTAATAACCTAACAGCAAACATGAAACACATTTCAGCAGGTTCGTTTCATAAGTATGATCAAATCTTGAAAATAGGAGATCGTGTTTCCTCGCAAGTATTGCCTGAGTTAGTTAAATTATCAAACACTCAAAAAAAAGAGAACCTATCTTTTATTAAACAACCGTTAATTTTTAAAGAGAGACCTATTTTAATCAATAACATTATCATCGACACGATGAGTCATTTAAAGCAGAAAAAATTTATTAGCAATAAATTAAATATACAGCCAGGTGATGTTGTTCTTTATAAAGATTTAGAAAAAGCCGTTACTAAAATTTACAGTAACCGTAATTTATTAAAAGCGTATTATTCAATTCAGCCGACTGATAGCGCTGGAAATGTAATCAAGTTTAAAGTATTAGAAGATGCTAAATTTCGATTTAAAGGAGCCTTACATTTTGATTCAGAGTTAGGTGCTGGTTTTATTTTAAATTTCACGATGAGAAATGTTATAGGAAAAAACTCTAGGTTAGTTGCAACAGTTGACTTAGCTCAATCTCCAAGGTATAGAATTCATTATCGTAAATATCTATTTAATACACCATTATCTTTTAATGTTCAATTATATAGAGAAAAAGTAGCCTTTAATTTGTATAACCAACAGGGCAGAGGAGAAGATGTTTTTATGAATTTGTATAGAAGTTTTGATGTAGGGCTTAATTATGCATTGGGCGTTAATACTTCTATTTACGCAGGCTATCAAGCTAATATAAATAAGTATTCACCAAAGTTTTCTAACGGTAATCAAGAATTTACACTTAAGGATTATCAAGAGACATACGAAGGGAGCGTTTTTCAATTCAAATACAATACAGTTGATCGACGATTTTTTTCGCGAAAAGGAATTGATTTTCGTGTAGAAGATCGGTATTCGTTTTATACAGTTCAGGAATTAAAAGCTCAAGCAAAAGATATCTTTACGGATAGTGTTAGTGAAATAGTTTCGAAAAATTATACGAATCCGTTTAATTCATTAAATGTAAAATTAAATGTTTTTTTACCAATCTCTAAAAAATTAACTGTTTCATTAAAAATGAATACTGGACTTATTGCTGAAAATGTTGTCAATCAAAAAATAAATCCAAGGGATACATCATATACAGTGTCCAATATTAGTACGTTTCAACAATTTAGAATTGGAGGAGTTGATAGTCGATTTAGAGATAATTACGTTTCTTTTTATGGTGTGAAGGAAGGCGAGTTTTTCGCAAACAGTTTTTCTTCGGTTCAAATGGCCTTGCAATATGAAGTGAAAAGTAATTTATTTTTAACGCCTTTCTTTTCCTATTGCTATTCAGCTCCGTCGTTCAAAAATTATTTAGCTAATTATAAAAACATCAGTTTAAAAAATGAATCGTTGTATACAAATCCTAATTATGGCACGATATATACTTATGGATTAAATGTAGGTTATAAAACGCCATTAGGCCCTCTTATGTTAAGTGTTTCAAAACCTTCTATTGTTGGTAATTTGAGGTACTACCTTTCTTTTGGATATAATTTTTAATTGATTCGTAACTATTCACAGAGTTCTTTTAACTTATTGAGTGCTTTTGGGTAAGTCTCATTCATAAAGTCTATAAATTCTTCAGTTGCGTCTATTTCAACTTTAACAGTTGTCACTTCATTGTTTTCTTCAAACGAATAATTTTCAAATCCATTGGCCCATTTTTCTACTTCAGCACCTTCTGTTATTTCTTTGCCAGCATTAACTAAACCATAATGTTGAATGGAAACAAATTGATTGGGAATGTTTTCAGCGATTTTAGAAACGATGCCGCCTTTTTCTCCTTTTTCATCAACGCCAATAAACAACATTTTGCTTCCTTTTTCCCAATTCCCTTCATATGTTGATGTTGGGTTAAACATAGCTGTCCATTGCTCATACGTTGATTTACTTTTTATACCAAGCATTACAATGTATACTTTTTTTACGGGTGCATGAATACTGATCTTGAATTGTAATTTTTTCATGTTTTTCTTTTATTTAAATTACATTATTAAATATAAAAAAAATCCCCTTCAAATTAACTGAAGAGGATTTTTAATGATAGTTTGTTTTAAATTATTTTACTTCTTCGTAATCTACATCGGTTACATTTTCGCTTTTTCCAGCTTCAGGGTTTGCTTGTTCAGCACCTGGCTGAGCATTTGCACCACCTTGTTCGTTCATTGCTGCATGCATTTCTTGAGAAGCTGCTTCCCATGCTGCGTTTAACGACGTTGTAGCAGAATCAATAGCGCTTAAGTCTTTTGCTTCGTATGCTGTTTTAAGTGTTGCTAAAGCACTTTCGATGTTTGCTTTTTTCTCAGCTGGAATTTTATCGCCGTAATCTTTAATTTGTTTTTCTGACGTGAAGATTAAACCGTCCGCTGCATTGATTTTTTCAGCTTCTTCTTTTGCTTTTTTATCAGCATCAGCGTTTAATTCTGCTTCGCGTTTCATTTTTTCAATTTCTTCTTTGCTTAATCCAGAAGAAGCTTCAATACGAATGTTTTGAACTTTACCAGTTGCTTTATCTTTAGCAGATACAGATAAAATACCATTCGCATCAATATCAAAGGTTACTTCAACTTGAGGAACACCACGTGGTGCTGGCATAATACCATCTAAGTTAAATTGTCCAATTGTGCGGTTATCTTTAGCCATTGGGCGCTCACCTTGTAATACATGTAATTGTACACTTGGTTGGTTATCGCTAGCCGTACTAAAAGTTTCAGATTTCTTAGAAGGAATCGTTGTATTTGATTCAATTAATTTAGTGAATACACCACCAAATGTTTCGATACCTAATGATAACGGTGTTACATCTAATAATAATACATCTTGTACTTCACCAGTTAAAACACCACCTTGAATAGCTGCACCAATAGCAACAACTTCATCAGGGTTAACACCTTTGCTTGGCGCTTTTCCAAAGAATTTCTCAACAGCTGCTTGTATCGCAGGAATACGAGTTGATCCACCAACTAAAATAATTTCGTCAATATCTCCAGTTGATAAACCTGCATTTTTTAATGCTGTTTTGCAAGGGTCAATCGTACGTTGAATTAAACTGTCAGCCATTTGTTCAAACTTAGCACGTGTTAATTGTTTCACTAAATGCTTAGGAATTCCGTTAACAGGCATAATGTATGGCAAGTTAATTTCAGAAGTGGTTGTACTTGATAATTCAATTTTTGCTTTTTCAGCAGCTTCTTTCAAACGCTGTAAAGCCATTGGATCTTGACGTAAGTCAATACCTTCGTCTTTTTTAAATTCGTCAGCTAACCAATCAATAATAATATGGTCAAAGTCATCTCCACCTAAGTGAGTATCTCCGTCTGTTGATTTCACTTCAAATACACCGTCGCCTAATTCTAAAACAGACACGTCATGTGTTCCACCACCGCAGTCAAAAACAACAATTTTCATGTCTTTTCCTTTTTTGTCCATGCCATAAGCAAGGGCAGCAGCAGTTGGTTCGTTAATAATACGTTTTACTTTTAAACCAGCAATTTCACCAGCTTCTTTAGTCGCTTGACGTTGAGCATCGTTAAAGTATGCAGGAACAGTAATTACTGCCTCATCAACAGTCGTTCCTAAATAATCTTCAGCCGTTTTTTTCATTTTTTGTAAAATGATAGCCGAAATTTCTTGAGCGGTGTAGTTTCTGTCGTCAATTACAACACGTGGGGTGTTATTATCACCTTTTACCACTTTGTATGTCATACGAGGTATTTCTTTTTGAGCTTCGTCAAAAGATGAACCCATGAAACGCTTAATTGAAGAAATTGTTTTTGTAGGGTTTGTAATAGCTTGACGTTTTGCTGGATCACCAACTTTACGCTCGCCGCCTTCTACAAATGCTACAACAGATGGAGTTGTACGTTTTCCTTCGTTATTTGCAATCACAACAGGCTCATTTCCTTCCATAACTGATACACAGCTATTGGTTGTTCCTAAATCTATTCCTATAATTTTTCCCATTTTATTTATGTTTTTTTAGTTTATATTAATTTTTATATTGGCTAAGTTGTCAATGTTTGTGCCATTATTATAATGCATCCTTTTAATGTCATGCTGACATAAAAAACATGTTAAGCCTTTAAAAATGTCATATTTAAAGGTTTGCAACATGAATATTGTCAGATGAATGCGATTGGATTATATGACTTTAGACTAAAGTTTTGGTCTTTTTGTGGGATTTTGCTTATTATGAAAGCAGGCTAAAACTTTAACATGGCCTTTTAATTCGTTTATTTCAAAATAAAGTGAATAAGGGAATCTTTTAATTTTTAATGACCTCACATTTTTATATATTATTTTAAAAAATGGGTTCACCGTCAAAACTTTATAAGTGTTTTGTAATGAATTTATAAATTTTTTTGGAGTTTCAGAGTTATCAAGCAAGTAATAATCAATGGCATGTTCTATTTCTTTTTGAGCTCTTGGAGAAATAATTAAATTATAAACCATATTTTTTATTGAGCTGATTGATAGATTCTTCAGCTGATAAGTATGTTTTTTCTTCTTCTAAAAGTCGATTATCTAAAACAGACTTCATCTCATTACTTAAGTGATAGTCAGCATCATCGTCTTCTTCAACAATAATGGTGATTGCTTTTGATTTAAAAGTAGCCTTAATTGCATCTAAAATATCAGTGTTTATTTCTTGAGCCGATGAAAGATGGTAAGTGGTATACATGGTATTAAATTTGTAAATTAAAGGTAATAATAATTTAATTAGTAGCATATCAAAAATCTTCTAAATAGTGAAGATTTAATTTTTCCATTATGCAAAATATAAATGGACATTTATAAATGTCATTTAATTAGGAGTTTTGTTTAAATTTTCCGGAAAATATTACGGACAAATTGTAAGGCTTGGCTTTCCAGTTGTAGAATTACAAAATAGTAACGCATTTGTACTTGGATGACAGGCAATTTTATTAATGAATAAATTATCTAATTTTTTATAAACAGAACTTGTACTCCTGCTAGAAAAAATACCAACACCTCCTGTAATATTAGTATAATAAGGTTTGTCTTGTGCTATAGTTGTTGAAGGCGCGTTAACTTCTAAAAAGTCTGATAATGATTCAGCGCCTGCATAAACGATATACTCCATATAATTAGATTTTCGATTTTTTAAATTTGTTACAGAGCCCTTTTTTGTGATTTCTCTTTGAAGATTCGTGTAGAATTCATTTGCTAAAAATTCTACTGATAATAATACATCTAACTTACTTGGATCTCCCTTTGAAGTATTAAAATTAAAATCTACAAATTGATTAACGGTGCTATTATCCATTAATGAATCTATATAATGAAAACGCATAACGACATCATATAATTTAGCGTTTTTGATAGTTTTGAATTTGATAGTATTTGTTTTTGTAAAGTTAGAATAGTCAATATATTTTGATGTAGCTGTTAATGCTGTATAATTATCAATGAAAGGTGGTAAATAATTTGGTGATGAGGTTGGGTTTGATGGAAAATAAAGAAAAGGCATATTTGGGTTAGCCGCTGCTGAACTAACACTATCAATAATCACATTTTGAGCCGATGCAATTTGTTCGCCAGTGGCTGTTTTTTTAATGATGAGTTTATATTCACCATCGCGAAAAAGTTTGTCTGTTGTTTGCCAAATGCGCTGTGTTTGATTAAAAGTGCCACTTTGTGTGGTGACAACGGTTTCTGTTAACACGATTTCTTTTTTAATTGGATCGCCCTTAGTGGTTAACTGTGGTGTGGTGTTTCCAGCAATATAACGCTGTAAGGTTACAGTCAATTCTCCAGCATTATAATTTATAGCGTTGGCATCTTGAGCTGAAACTAAAGCATCTTGATCATTTAAATATACTTTATTAATTCTTATGTTTTGAACAGGTTGAGTAGCGTCTAAAATCCCATAAACTGATACCATTTCTTTGCCAGGAGCAAGCACTTCTAAATCATTTTTACACGATTGAGTTACAGTTAAAAGAACAAAAAGGCTAATAAAGGTTTTGATTATATTTTTCATGATTAGTACAATAGTAATAGAAAGCTAAGTTACAATTTTTAAGAGACTTCCAAATATATTAATTAATTTTACGTGAAAATTTGTTTAAAATATTTTAACAACGATATAAATCTATGTCAATTCACAAAGAAGTAAAAAAAGTAACCACGCATCAGTTGCAAGAAATGAAACGTCGTGGTGAAAAAATAGCGATGTTAACAGCATACGATTTTACCATGGCAAAAATTATTGACCATGCTGGTATTGATGTTATTTTAGTTGGTGATAGCGCCAGCAACGTCATGGCTGGACACGAGACAACCTTGCCAATTACCTTAGATCAAATGATTTATCATGCTTCATCTGTTGTGAGAGGTGTTGATAGAGCACTGGTAGTTGTGGATTTACCATTTGGATCATACCAAGGAAATTCAAAAGAAGCATTAACTTCTGCAATTAAGATTATGAAAGAGAGTGGGGCACATGCCGTGAAAATGGAAGGTGGCCGCGAAATAAAAGACTCCATTGAACGTATTTTGTCTGCTGGTATACCTGTAATGGGACACTTAGGATTAACGCCTCAGTCTATTTATAAATTTGGAACTTACACTGTAAGAGCTAAAGAAGAAGAAGAAGCAAACCGACTTTTAGAAGATGTTAAAATATTAGAACAATCGGGATGTTTTGCTATTGTTGTCGAAAAAATTCCGGCTAAATTAGCAGAGCAAGTCTCTGCTATTACTGAAGTTCCTATTATTGGAATAGGAGCAGGCTCGGGTGTTGATGGACAAGTACTCGTTACGCACGATATGCTTGGTATGACACATGAATTTAGTCCACGTTTTTTAAGAAGATATTTAAGTCTTTTTGATAGTATGACTGGCGCTTTTCAACAGTACATTAAAGATGTAAAAAGTAAAGATTTTCCTAATAGTTCAGAACAATATTAATAATGAAACCATCTATACCACGTGGCACAAGAGATTTTGGTCCTGCAGAAATGCAAAAACGCCACTATATATTTAATATTCTTAAGACTAATTTTCAGTTATATGGATATGCACCAATAGAAACGCCAAGTATGGAAAATATTGGCACTTTAACTGGAAAATATGGCGAAGAAGGTGATCAATTGATTTATAAAGTACTAAATTCTCGCATTCACGAAAGTAAAGACGAAAAAAAAGAACTTCTAAAAAAAGAATTTAATACATCTTTAGAAAAGTCTTATAATTCTGAATTATTAACCGAAAAAGCGTTGAGATATGATTTAACCGTGCCATTTGCTCGTTATGTCGTCATGAATCAAAGTGCGATTACGTTCCCATTTAAACGCTATCAAATTCAACCTGTTTGGCGTGCTGATAAACCTCAAAAAGGACGTTACAGAGAATTTTATCAATGCGATGCTGATGTGATTGGTTCTAACTCATTGATCAATGAATTAGAATTAATAGCCATGATGGATAAATCATTTCATCAATTGAATATTCCTGTTGTATTAAAATTCAATAACCGTAAAATATTAAGCGGCATCGCAGAAATTTTAAATGCCAGCGAAAAAATAATTGATATTACGGTTGCTATTGATAAGCTTGATAAAATTGGTAAGGAAGGCGTTGTAAAAGAATTATCAGAGAAAGGAATTTCTGATGGTGCTATTAAACAATTAGAACCATTAATTGATTTAGTTGGTTCCAATGACAATAAAGTGCAGGTTTTAAAAGCATTTTTACAATCGAGTGACATTGGTAAAAAAGGAATTGAGGAAGTAGAATTTTTGTTAGACCAAATGAAAAGCGTAACTCCAAAACACCTCTCCATTGAATTGGACATTACGTTGGCAAGAGGTTTAAATTATTATACAGGTACTATTTTTGAAGCCAAAGCCAATGCAGGAACATTTACGCCAAGTATTTTAGGTGGCGGTAGATACGATGATTTAACGGGTATTTTTGGATTGAAGAATATGTCGGGTGTTGGAATTTCTTTTGGCGTGGATAGAATTTACGATGTGATGGAAGAATTACAAGCATTTCCTGAAACTGTTAACGGTGTTTCAACCACAAAAGTTTTAATAACGAATAATGGCAATCAGCAACAAGCGCTTGCTGTTTCTATATCAGAAAAACTAAGAACTCATTTTATTAATTGCGAGGTTTATCCTGATGCAGTAAAAATTGGAAAACAATTTGATTATGCAGAAAAAAAGCAAATTCCTTTTGTTTTGTCTACGGATGTGAATGAAAACGGAACACCTAAATTAACTTTGAAAAATATTCAAACGGGACATAAAGAAGAAGTTGCGCTAGAGAAACTAATTGAGTTACTGAAATAAAAAATTGTATGATAAAAAAAGCCCTACTCAAATTGAGTAGGGCTTTTTAGTTTTGATAAGAATCAAATCTTATTCTTTAATTAATTTGTGTAAAGTTGTATTACCATTTATTGTCACATTTACCATATACATTCCTGAACTAAACGCTGATAAATCAACTGGTAATGTTAATTGACCATTTAACTCTCCATATTCTTTACTTCCAACTAATAAACCATTTACTGAATAAATGGAAACTTTTACGTTTGAAGATTTAGTAAGATTTAAATTAATTGATGAATGATTGATAGTTGGATTAGGGAAGATACGCACTTGAGCATCTGGAGCAAAGGGTGTTTCTGCTA
>JBIISW010000038.1:0-18143 GCA_044340865.1 Bacteroidia bacterium
GTTATTTATAAAAAAATAAATAACGCCTATTTTTTAAGCGCCTTAATTAAGGTATCTCCTGCCGTTGATGAAGTGAAGTTCAAAAATCTTGATGTGAAAGTTGGAACAAAAGCTGGTCTTGTTTGGATAGTTCAAATTCCTGAAAACAAATTCAATGATTTCGTATTAATGAATGGAATAGAATACATTCAGTTAGACGAGCCTATTTATTCTAATTTAGATATTGCAAGAATAACAACACGCGTAGATTCTGTACATCGTGGAATTGCCTTGCCAATGGCTTATACGGGCAAGAATGTAGTAGTTGGTATTTTAGATGTTGGCATGGATTATTCTCATCCGGCATTTTATGATACACTAGGAAATAAATACCGCATTAAAAAAGTGTGGGAACAAAAGAGTAGTGGCACACCGCCTGTAGGTTATTATTATGGTCATGAATTACTTGATTCACTGAGTATGGTTACAGCTGGAACTGATAATGCTTCGCAAACACATGGTACACACGTGGCAGGAATCTCTTCAGGTTCTGGTTTAGGTGGCCCAACTTCTTCAAAATATCGCGGAGTAGCTTATGAATCTGATTTAGTGATGGTAGGAATCACTCCTGTTGATACCCAATGGACAAGTGCAGGTATGTCTGATATTATTGATGGAATGAATTATGTTTATACGTATGCTGCCTCCGTTGGTAAACCTGCTGTCGTTAATTTGAGTTGGGGTTGTACGGTTGGTCCTCATGATGGTTCTTCTTTGTTTAGTCAGGCCTGTAATGTTTTAACGGGTCCTGGAAAATTATTTGTTGTGTCGGCAGGAAATAATGGCACCAATGCCATTCATGTTAAGAAAAGTTTTACGTTAACCGACACATTACTCAAATCAGTTGTCAATTTTAATTCTTCTTTGGTTGAGAAAAAAACGTGGTTAGATATTTGGGGGGATGTTTCGAAATTATTTCAAGTCAAATTGTCTTTGCATAATGGCGCGGCCTTGGTTAGTCAAACTCGATTTTTTACGTTGAACAATACAACACTCGACACTTTTATTGTTGGCGCATTAAACGATACGTGTTTTTTTAAGATCACGTTAATACCGTCAGATTATAATTCAAAACCACATGCTTTAATAGATGTTTACAAAAAGTCGGCGAATAATTTATGTTTAACTGTTAAAGCTAATTCAGGAACGGTTCACGCTTGGACCGGTTATGTTAAAGCATCTACGGGTTATTATGGTTCTTTTTCAACTGCGGGTATTACAGGCGCAACTGCTGGAAATTTGGATTACACCATTGGTGAAATGGCTTGTACAAATTCTGCCATTACGGTTGGAGCGTATGCTTCCAAGGTTAGTTATGTTGATGTGGCGGGAAGTTCTTGGAGCTATAACAGTTATGTTAATGCCAATAAAATAGTTCCGTTTTCGAGCCACGGACCAACCATCGATAATCGTATGAAGCCAGATATTACGGCACCGGGCTTGACCATTGCATCTGCTGTGAGTTCTTACGATACAGCTTATAGCGCTACAGGTTCGTCAAAATCAAACGTGGTAAGATCATTTATCAATCCGTTAAATGGTAAAACGTATTATTATGGTGAGATGAGTGGCACATCAATGTCATCGCCAATGGCTGCAGGTATTGTAGCCTTAATGTTACAAGTTAATCCATTGTTAACGCCAACTCAAGTTCGTAATATCATCACGCAAACGGCTATTAAAGATGCCTTTACAACGGCAACACCAAATCCAGTTTTATGGGGAGCAGGAAAAATAAATGCGTATCAAGCACTTCGTCAAACGCTCTACCAAACAGGCGTTTCAACGCTTAATAAAACGTATTTTTCAGATCTCATCATATATCCAAATCCGAGTAATGGCCATTTCTTTTTAAAAACAACCGAGCGTTTTTCGGGTCCAATAAAAATATATGTTCATACGGTTTCAGGAATGCTTGTGTTTTCTAAAGATAAAGTGATGATGAATGAACAAGATGAATTAGAAATTTTACTTCCTTCATTGTCAGATGGACTTTACCTCACAACCATCGTTACGCCAGAAGGAAGTTCAATATTAAAAACAGTTATTCAACATTAAGCTTTAAAAAACTTCTTTAGCAACTTGCTTCGTACTATCAGATGTTCCCATGGTATAGTAGTGTAAACACGGTACGTTTGCTTTTTTTAATTCTTTCGATTGTTCGATGCACCATTTAATACCAACTTCTTTTACTTCTTTATCGTCTTTACATTTTTCTAATTCTACAAATAATTCTTGTGGTAAATCAATGTGAAATATTTTTGGTAAGGCAATCAGTTGCGAGCGAGAGCTTAATATTTTTAAACCAGGAATGATAGGAATATGAATATCGTTTTTGCGACACAAATCTACAAACTCAAAATATTTTTTATTATCAAAAAACATTTGTGTTACAATGTAATCTGCGCCTGCGTCAACTTTCGCCTTTAGCCATTTCATATCACTGTATAAATTTGGTGCTTCAAAATGTTTTTCAGGATATCCAGCAATGCCCATACAAAAATTAGTTGGAGAGGCGTCCTTCATTTCTTCATCTAAATAAAATCCTGAATTCATATCTTTGATTTGTTTTACTAAATCAATGGCATAATTATGTCCGCCTGGTTCAGGTATAAATTGAGATTCAGTTTTAATGCTGTCACCGCGCAATACAAGCACATTATCAATACCTAAAAATTGCAAGTCGATTAATGCGTTTTCAGTTTCTTCGCGTGTAAAACCTCCACAAATAATATGCGGAACGGCTTCTACGTTATAACGATTCATGATAGCTGCACAGATTCCTACAGTACCAGGTCTTTTTCGAATACTTACTTTTTCTAAATAACCACCTTCACGTTTTTTATAAATGTATTCTTCGCGATGATAAGTGACATCAACAAACGCCGGTTTAAATTCCATTAACGGATCAATGCCGTCAAATATGGATTGAATACTTTTCCCTTTTAATGGAGGAAGAATTTCAATTGAAAATAAAGTGTCTTTTGAAGATTTGAGGTGTTCAGTAATTTTCATGTTGATCGTGTAATATTAGGACACAAATGTAATTAATTTAAAATGAATGTTGTTTTTTTAACTCGGATTATTTCATGGCCTCAGCTTCTAACAAAACAGCTTTTTCTTTGTTGTTAAAGTCGCCATCGATGTTTGCAATTTTATGCATGAGTTTTAAAATTTTCGCCCTTTCTTTTTCGCCTTTAGGCATTTTTAAAGCCAAGCCACTACTTTTTACTTGTTCAAATAATTCTTTTATTTTCGATGCGTGATAGCCCATTTCTTCGGCTGTATTAATTAAAAATAGTTTTTCTTTACTTTGAATAATACCATCAGCACAGGCTACTACCATCATATTATTGAGTGCATAATCTCGAGGATCTAAACCTGTGTATTCTAACTTATCTTCTTGTTTGGTTGAATTAATAGCATCTTCAAATTGTGATTTAAAATCGATGTATTCGTTTTGTGAAAATAAATTTTCTACAATCCAATCCTTACTATTATCGTTTAGTGCTGCATCACAATACTTACAAGTTAACTGCAAAGAATCTTCAACTGGAGCTCCGCAGTTTGAGCAATTATGAGCCATGGCGCTAAACTTGTTGGCGGTCATTTTTTTCGCCCTACTCAATATTAAATAGTCTTTTGTAGTAATAGCGCTTGAGTTAATTAATTTTAATTGGCCATTATTTACACTTACTTTTTGGGTAACAGAAGTTATGGACAGTGCAGCTAATATGGCAGTTTCTGTTTCGTATACATTAACAAGCGAAGCGTCTTTTATAAACAGTCGGTTGTATAAGAATGTGTCTACGAATTGATTTTTTGTTTTTTCAGTATAGGTGTTTGAACAAAATCTTGCAATTCTTTTTTGGTCGCCTAAAGCAGCGGCAACTTTTAATTGTAGATAGGCGTTTGACGCTTTATCTTCTATGTATTGTGGAGAAAACTCTGAATTAGAAAAACCTTTTTCGGTTAAGCGTTTGTAAAATAAAGTTCTGTTTTTAAGTTGATTAAAATTAGAAGCAAATTCTTCAGCTTGTGTAATTTCAGAAAGTATCCAATCATAATCTCCGTTATTTATTTGTGTGCCACAGCTAGGACATTTACTAGTTTCACCTAATTTATTTTCTATAGAATCGCCACAATTAGGGCAATTGGTCGCATCAATTAAATTAGTGTTTTTAGTTGCATTTATTTTTTTTACAAATGTCCAATATTCAGTAAATGTTTCATAACCGCCACTATTTAGTTGACTGTATTTTTTTGAAACAAAATCATCTGTCATGCTTGCTGTGATGCTCAAATGGATGATGTGAAAATTAGTATCATTTTCAACAGCTACAATTCTTAAATCTTCAACATCGATATCACCAACCAAATTGGATTGTTCGAGTGCTCGCATCATTATAAATTGTGCTTCAAAGCGCTGGTAAATACCATCAGAAATGAATTGACGAACCTTGCTTAAATTTTGTTTTTGCCAAGCGTCTTGTATTTTAAAAAAGGCTGCAGTGGCTTTTTGATAAAATTCAGTTTGACTAAAATTTGGTATGTCCGAAACTAATTGATCAATAGCTTCTACTGTATTATATTTTTTATCTATGCTTACTAAATTATTATAAACTGAACTTTGCTTTTGATTTTTACTAAAGAAATAAATCAAAACAATAATTCCAGCTATAACAATAATATTTAGTGGAAATGGTAATGAAAAAATAATAAAGTAAATGAGTGTGCCTATTCCATCACCACCGCCATGCCCACCATGACTTCCACCGCCACCATTTCCGCCACCGCCACCAGCTCTTCCAATAGCATCAACAGTGATAAATAATAAACAATAGAAAATAAACGTTTTTAATTGTTTTATTTGATTGCTAAAGCGGAATGTATGCATGTTCTTAAAATCTGTACCCGAAACTTAATCCTATTTTAAAAGCATTGATAGGAAACGAGTTATTGTAATATGTAGCTGTTGAATTTGCTTTTTTATAAAAAGTTTCAGGATTATTATTTAAAAAGGTTTCTTGTCTGATTCCTAATGCAGCATTTAGGATGATATTGAAGTTTTTAGTGAAACGGTATAGAATACCATTATTAAACATAAAATAACTTCTATTAAGAGTAAAACTATGCTCTTCTTTAATCGGCGCAACATATAAGCTCGAATATACAGGAGTATAATTAGTAATTTCATTAAAACTACCTGTATATTGAGCAATTCCAATGTATGGTCCTAGAAAATAGGTTGATGATTTTCCGATTTCAGTTTGAAAATTGAATCCAATACCGATTTCGCCTATTTTTCTATTTAGGCGGTAATCAGAAACGTTAATTCTATTGTAATCAAAAAACATACCTGCTGTAGATTGATTCATATATGGTTGAGTTATTCCAACAGAAATGGGGATTATAACATTTGCATGGTTTCCTTTGAATTCATGCAAATAGCTGATTCCTAGCATGCCATTTAGCGGTTCCATGATATTGATGGAGATTAAATGTTTGGTAGAAATTAACTCTTTATATTGACTTGGCGTTGTAACGATGTTATTAGTTTGATTTAAATTGGGGTTGTTTTGAGGAGCCTCCGTTGTAATTACCTCGTGTACCCCATTTTGATAAATAATCAAAGCCACTTCACTTTTTAATAATGAAATGGTTGGTCCATCTAAATAGTTAAATAGTTTGTATTTGATTTCAGTTGGGCTAATTTCTAAGATTTTTACATTTAGTTTAGAGTTGTCTTTTTTAAACAGTTGGTCTTGTGATTGACTTCTGTATGCAATAAAAAACAAGAAAATAATCAATATATTTTTCATAGTATTTGATTTGAAAATTTACTTTAAATATATACATAAAAACTCAAAACAATTATTTGTCTTACAACTTAATATTTATAAATTTGGCTAACTTTTTAAAACCGTATCAAACACATTACTTACCATGACAAAAATTAAAGTTGCAAACCCCGTAGTAGAATTAGATGGCGATGAAATGACTCGCATCATTTGGAAATTTATTAAAGACAAACTAATCGTTCCTTATCTAGATTTAGATATTAAATATTATGATTTAGGCATGGAGCATCGCGATGCCACTAATGATCAAGTTACCATTGATTCGGCTGAAGCAATAAAGAAATATGGTGTTGGTATTAAATGCGCCACCATTACGCCTGATGAGGCTCGTGTTAAAGAGTTTGGATTAAAACAAATGTGGAAATCGCCAAATGGGACCATTCGTAATATTTTGGATGGCACTGTATTTCGTGAACCAATCGTTTGTAAAAATGTACCTCGTTTAGTTAGCAATTGGACTGCTCCAATTATTGTTGGTCGTCATGCTTTTGGTGATCAATACAAAGCAACAGATTTCGTTGTTCCAGGTAAAGGAAAATTAACTATGAAGTTTGAAGGCGAAGATGGAAAAGTAATTGAACATGAAATATATAAATTTAATGGCCCTGGTGTAGCTATGGGTATGTACAACGTAGAGGCTTCTATTCGTGGTTTTGCTCATTCTTGTTTTAATGTAGCATTAAACAAAAAATGGCCTTTGTATTTATCTACCAAAAACACCATTTTAAAAAAATACGATGGTTTCTTTAAGGATATTTTTGAAGAAATTTATGTTTCTGATTATAAAGCGAAATATGAAGAAGCAGGTATTGTATATGAGCATCGTTTAATTGATGATATGGTTGCTTCTGCGCTTAAATGGAACGGTAATTTTGTATGGGCTTGTAAGAACTATGATGGAGATGTTCAGTCTGATTCAGTGGCTCAAGGTTTTGGGTCATTGGGTTTAATGACTTCCGTTTTAATTACTCCTGATGGCACTATTATGGAAGCTGAAGCAGCTCATGGTACTGTAACGCGTCATTTTAGAGATCATCAAAACGGTAAGCCAACATCAACAAATCCAATTGCAAGTATATTTGCTTGGACCCGTGGATTAGAGTTTCGTGGAAAATTAGATAATAACCAAGAGCTTATTCATTTTTGCCAAGCTTTAGAGCAAGTTTGTGTTGAAACGGTTGAAAGTGGTAAAATGACTAAAGATTTAGCTGTTTGTACACATGGCAATAAAGTAAATCATGGAGAGCATTATTTATACACAGAAGAATTTTTAGACGCCATAGATCAAAATTTAAAAGCAAAATTAGGGAAGTAATCAATTATTTAGAAAGTTAAAAAGTTTGGAAGGTTTAAAAAGTTTTTTATTCAGTTTCTAACTTTCAAAATCAAAGAATTTTAAAACTTTATAAATGAATCAAGAATTGTTTAACAGAGTAGAAGAAGCGTTAAAGTCTATTAGGCCCTATTTAGAGGCTGATGGAGGTGATGTTGAATTACTTGAAGTGGTTGACGGTAATACGGCAATATTAGAGTTAAAAGGGGCTTGTAGCACGTGTAGTATGAGCCAAATGACTATGAAGGCAGGTATTGAGGAAACGATTAAAAAAGCAGTTCCTGAAATCACATCTGTTCGAGCTGTGAAAGTTTAATTAGATAATTTGAAATTAAGAATCCTACTCAATGAGTAGGATTTTTTTTAAAGTGTTAGTGCATGTATTACGTTGAACTATGTCAATCCCAACAATGCCTTGAGGCAATTATTGAACTTAGGTATTCAGTATTACGAAAGCCATGGGGTCAATCTAAAGATTCCGCAACAGATGATTTAGAATCAAGTTCAATACATGCATTTATAAAACATAACACTGAGATTATTGCTTGTGGTCGTTTACAAAATAACGGCGCGGGAATTGGTCAAGTGCGGTATATGGCCATTAACCAGGATTTTCAAAGAAAAGGCTTAGGTAAATTAATTTTGAAGTGCTTAGAAGATGAAGCCAAAAAAATAAAATTAAAAAAGATTGAATTACAAGCAAGAGAAAATGCCTGTGAATTTTATAAAGCTTGTGGTTATTCTATAGCGGAAAAAACGTTTTTATTATGGGATCTTATTCAGCATTATAAAATGTCAAAATTGATTTAGGAAGTATGGATCAGAAACCATTACATATTCTTTTTTTGTGCTCTTGGTATCCTAATCCTGAAAGCATTACTAATGGTATTTTTATACGCAGGCATGCACAAGCACTGGCGTTAAAGCATGACGTTACAGTCTTGTTTGTTAAATCAACAAATTCGGAGTCTGAGAGCTATTCAGAAAAAGTAGAAGGTAATTTAAAAGAGATTTTATTTTTTTATCCGAAGTCTAAATTTCATGTTCCTATTATTGGCAGTTTTATTAAATTTCTAAGATTTAAATCTCATTATGAAAAACAAATTGATGCTTTACAACCAACTTTTGATGTCATTCATTTAAATACTATTTTTCCCGCCGCTATTCCAGCGTTGTATGCTTTGAAAAAAAATCCAAAAGCATTATTTTTTATTACAGAACATTGGAGTGGGTATTATCCAGAAGACGCAAGTTACAAAGGATTTGTATTGAAGCATTATACTCAAAAAATTGTTGCTAAAGCAAAAACAGTGTTTGTTATTTCTGACAAACTAAAAAAAGCAATGGAAAGCAGTCATCTTTTAGGACATTATAAATTAATAAATAATGTGGTTGACACTACTATTTTTAAACCTAAAGCATTTCAACAAAATGTCTCAAAAACGTTAAAAATACTACATGTATCATCTTTAGTAGATCGAGAAAAAAACATTACAGGTATTATTAAAATTGCAGAAAAATTAAAACAACAGCAAGTTAATTTTATTCTAACTATTATTGGGGAAAATGTAAATGAAAGGAATCGCCATCAAGCATTAGCCTATCAAAAGCTCAATACAACAGATGTTAAGTTTGTTGGGTACAAACCGTCTAACGAAATTGCTGATTATATGAATGAATCTGATGTTTTTTTATTATTTAGTCATTACGAAGGAATGCCAGTTGTTCTCCTTGAGTCTATGTCTTGCGGATTACCGGTAATTACAACCCAAGTTGGACAGGCAAATAAAATAGTGAAGCCAGGCATGGGTGTTGTTTTAGATTCAAATGATATTGATCTCTGTGTCGAAAAACTTAGTCAATTTAATCGTGCTCAATTTTTAAATGCAGACATAATGCATCAAGAAATGAAAGAATTGTACAGTTATGAATCTGTTTGCAGTGCGCTAACAAAAAGTTATACTTCTAATTAGTCATCAGATGGTAAAAAAAATAATAACGACATTATTTACAAAAGGATTTGTAGCGTTGATTAATTTAGCTATTTTATTAATTTCATCCAGAGAATTAGGCGGAGATGTGAGAGGTCAAGTGAGTTTACTGATTTTAAATATTGCTATTATTCAGGCTATTAATGAAGTATATACTGGCTATGCATTAGTTCATTTTATACCAAAATTTTCTTTAGGTAAATTATATAGAAATGGATTATTATTTACTGTTCTATGTTCATTAGGAAGTCTATTGTTTTTCTTGAGCCTTAGTTTTTTTTCTCAAAAGCAATGGTTGATTCAGCTCAAAGAACAACTAGTTCATATTACTATTTTATCTTTTATTATGATTATATATTCTTTTCATACTGTCATCATTTTAGCAAAAGAAAATATTAGACTTTATAATTTTTTGAATTTCTTTCAGCCTGCTATTTTACTGGCTGCTTTATCGATTTATGTTTTTGTTTTAAATCAAGACACGTTAATGAGTTTTATTTTTTCATTGTATATATCTTATTTTTTATCAATGATTATTTCCGTTTATGGCATGTATCTTATTTTTAAATATAATGATGTAAAAACGACATTATTTAATCGAGCGCATATATTTAAAAATGGATTTCAAAATCAGATCGCTAATTTGTCGCACATGTTAAGTAATCGATTTAATTTTTATTTAATTTCTAGTAATGCCTTAGTAGGTGTTTTTTCAACGGCAACCTCTTTAATCGAATCCGTTTTAATTATCAGCAGCAGTGCTGCTTCTATTATTTTAACTCATGTTGCCAATAGAAGCGACGATGTTAACCATGTTAGAATAACATATTTACTTTCAAAAATATGTTTTATATTTAGTGCGTTAGTAGTATTAATTATACTGTTTATTCCTTCATCTGCTTTTGTTTATGTCCTTGGTCAAGACTACGCACTAGCAAAATCTATTATGTTAGCCCTTTCTCCCGGCATTTTATGTATTAGTTTTTCAACTATTATCAGTCATTATTTTTCCGCTCTTGGTAATCAGCGTTTAATAGCAATTGCAAATTTTTCTGGATTGTTAACCACTATTGTTTCAAGTTACTTTTTAATTAGTAAGTTTCAAATTTATGGAGCTTGCTACGCTACAGCATTATCTTATTTTGTTGCCTCACTTGTTTTAGTCGTGATGTTTATGAAAGAAAATAAATTGTCTGTGTTGTCTTTATTTAAATTTAGAAATGATTTAACTTTTCTAAAAATATTAAAATAAAAAAGGCCATCTAATTTTAGATGGCCTTTCATAACTATATTAAGTTTTTATTCGTGCTCAATTTCAGCTGGTTGTCCTGCTGAATTCAATTCGGCTTGTTTTGTTTTTAATTTCTTAAGTTGTTCAGCAGTCAATAATGCTTTTACGCTTTTATGATACTCTTGTTTTACGGCATCCATTTCAGGATACATTTTATTTTCTTTTTCAGGATCATTTTTAAATTTTTCACGAATAGCATCTGCTTTTTTAACTTTTACCTTTGCTATCTCTAAAACTTTTACTTTTTGAGCATCAGTTAATGTTACCATATTGTGTAAACGATCAACATGCTTTTGAGCGCGTTGTTCAGGATCTTTACGACGCATTTCTCTTTTAGCTTTCGCTTCTGCTTTTGTAGTTGCTTCTTGTGCAATAGAAACACTTGTAAGTGCAACTAAACTTACCGCAATTAAGATTATTTTTTTCATGGTTTTATTTTTTTAGGTTTATACTTAAGACTAATAATTATTGTATCGGTTTAATATCAAGTAGGATAAAAATACACTATTTTTTTTAATATTGCACTTTTGGCAACATTCCTCTTATACCCATGTCAATAGGCTTTTCTCCTGCATCTGGTTTATAATAGCCATCAGGAGCACCAACTTCTAGCCATTCAAAACTTTTATTCGTTGATAGCGAAACTGTTATTATAATGTCATTTGTTTCACTTCCAGTAATGATGAGTGGACTTGCAGTTGTTCCCAAGTTATTTGTGAATTTTGCTGTAACAACACAACTACCAGCCGGAATAGGAGAATTTGCGAAGTTTGGATTAACAACAGTTGTTGCTCCAACAGGTGGTTGTCCATCCAACATGTAATGTCCATTATTATTCGGATAACCTACAATATAATTTGTTTCAAAGCCCCAATACCCTTGAGGGTGATTTGAATTTGGACCTCCAACACTTGCCGATGGAATATAATCCTGTGTTTTTATTTTGTATTTCTCAACGTAAGTTTTATAACCTAAAAAAGATGCAATGGTGCCGTATTGTGTTCCTGATAAACTATTTGACAAGAAAGGTAAATCATAGTTTTGATAAGATAGTGATAAACGAAGCCATTGGTAAGTTCCTGGAGTTATTTCATTTATTGCTTTTGAAAAAAAGATTGCTCCTTCCTTTACAACAACAGAACGTCCAAAGTCAATGGCAGTTGATCCGCCTTTAGTAGTTTCCGGAGCATGATATAGAACTTTACCAGCGCCTAATAGAGTATAATCATTCTGTGCCAGTTCTAAATAGTGCGCGGCCATTTTATTGAACACAGGAGATAATGCTCCATGTCCAGAAGGCAAAGCCGATAAAGTGTTTCCAAAAGCGTCTAATCGAGCTTGTGTAGAATCAAATTTGAATTTAAAAATTAATCTTGGCCCAGTTCCAGTCGGGGTCCAGACTGAATCAGGATATATTTTCGTATCAACTTGAGTTGTTGGTATTTCTTCTTCAGCTACACTTTTCTTTTTACACGACGAAACAACTAAACAAATTCCAAAAAGTAAAATAATGGTTTTCATGAAATATATTCAATAAAGGTTTTAAGTAAATATATTAAATTTTGTATTAAGATTCAGTCGGTTGTTCGAAAATATTTTCATTAGCTATTTCTTCCAATGTTAAAGGCTCTTTATCAAATGGTCTTTTCCCAAATATTTCTTCTAAATCTTCTTTAAAAATAACTTCTTTTTCAAGTAATTTTTCAGCAAGTAAAGTCAGTTTATCTTTATTGGCAACCAAGATAGCTTTTGTTCTCGCGTAAGCTATATCAATCATTTTTTTAACCTCTTCGTCAATTGTCTTAGCTGTATTTTCACTATAAGGTTTATTGAATGAATATTCGCTTTGTCCTGAACTATCGTAATAACTTACGTTTCCTATTTTTTCATTTAATCCATAATACACAATACACGCATAAGCTTGTCTAGTAATTTTTTCTAAATCACTTAAAGCACCAGTTGAAATTTTTCCGAAAATAACTTCTTCTGCGGCTCTACCTCCTAAGGTTGCACACATTTCATCTACAATTTGTTCAGTAGTTGTAATTTGTCTTTCTTCAGGTAAATACCAAGCAGCACCTAATGAACGACCACGAGGCACGATGGTTACTTTTATTAATGGAGAAGCGTGTTCGCACATCCAACTAACAGTTGCATGACCAGCTTCGTGAAAAGCGATAACTCTTTTTTCGTTAGGAGTAATGATTTTATTTTTCTTTTCTAAACCAGCAATTATTCTGTCAACGGCATCTAAAAAATCTTGTTTCACAACTTGTTTTTTATTTGCACGCGCAGCAATTAAAGCCGCTTCATTACAAATATTAGCAATGTCAGCTCCGCTAAATCCTGGTGTTTGTTTGGCTAAAAAATCAACATCAACACTTGCATCAATTTTTATTTTCTTTAAATGAACTTCAAAAATTTCTTTACGTTCATTTACATCAGGCATATCAACATAAATCTGTCTGTCAAATCTACCCGCACGCATTAATGCTCTGTCTAAGATATCAGCACGATTTGTAGCCGCCAAAATAATAACGCCACTGTTCGTTCCAAATCCGTCCATTTCTGTTAAGAGTTGATTCAATGTATTTTCACGTTCATCATTTCCACCAGCCGCTGCGTTTTTTCCACGAGCTCTACCAATAGCATCGATTTCATCAATAAAAATAATACAAGGCGCTTTTTCTTTAGCTTGTTTAAATAAATCACGTACTCGAGACGCACCAACACCCACAAACATTTCAACAAAATCAGAACCTGATAAAGAAAAGAAAGGGACTTTTGCTTCGCCGGCAACTGCTTTAGCTAACAGTGTTTTTCCTGTTCCTGGAGGTCCAACTAATAAAGCTCCTTTAGGAATTTTTGCACCTAAGTCTGTGTATTTTTTTGGATTTTTTAAAAAGTCCACAATTTCCATGACTTCTACTTTTGCACCATCTAAGCCCGCAACATCGTTAAACGTAATATTTATATTTTGATTTTTATCAAAGAGAACGGCTTTAGATTTTCCAATATTAAAAATTTGTCCAGCTCCTCCTCCTGATCCTCCTCCCATTCTTCGCATCATAAAAATCCATAATACGATCATGATGATGATTGGAAACATCCATCCCATATATTCAGTCCAATCTTTTCTTTCTTCCCCTGAAGGTGACACTCGCAAGTATTGAGGGATATTTGAAGCTGTTTGAACATTACGAACTTGCTCAATAAAATCTTTTTTATCTGCAATTGAAATTCTGAAGTGTGGCCCTTTTTTTGCGCTCTCACCAGGAAACATAGGTGTTAAACTTTTATTTTTATCCAGAATTTTATATCTGTCTAATTTTAAACTGTCTGCACTGATAGTGATTTCAGCAATTTTATCGTTTACGATAACAATTTTTCTAACATCTCCTTTTGCAAGCATGTTTTGCTCGAATTCATTTTGATCGGCAGGAAACACCCTTCCTTCAAAATCCTGACCCATAAATACAAAAGCTAATAGGGCTAAAATAACAAGACCATAAATCCAATAAAAACTATTACCATTATTATTTGGCTCTCCGCCGAAAGGCGTTTGTGATTTTTTTCCAAAACGTTCTTTCATTTTATCAAACTGTTTTTTTCTTTCGTCTTCAGGGGTTGGATTTTCCTTAGGCGTGGGATTTGATTCGGGGTTTGGCGCGTTTTCGTTTTCTGTATTTGTTATGTTATCGCTCATGTTTTCTTTTTTATAGCCTTCAAGGCAATTTTGTATTTTCTAGGGGAAGTTTGCTCTTTATTCGAGTTATACTTTTTATTAATTAGTCTTCAATATTTGTAATTTCACCATCAGCCCAAAGTCCTTCAATATTATAGTATTCGCGTGTTTCTCTTAAGAATACATGTGCAACGATATTGACGTAGTCAATTAAAATCCATTCAGAATTTTGTTGTCCTTCGCTACGAAAAGGCTTCTCTTTAGTCGCTTTTACAACTGTTTCTTCAATTTCATTTGAAATGGCATTAACATGCGTATTGCTATCTGCATCACAAATCACAAAGTAATCAGCCACTCTATGCTCTAAAGTAGAAATATTAATAACAGTAATGTTTTTTGCTTTTTTGTTTTTCATGCCTTCAACAATGGCATCTAGTAAATTATCAGTTTGCGCTTTCGTTGCATTTTTTTTAGGACGACGAGCTGTGCTTCCTGGTTTCTTTTTTTGTTCTGTATTTGCAATACGATTAGCTTCTTTTTGCTCTAACTCTTTTTCAGTTAAAGGTGTTTTTTTAACAGCTGTTTTTTTAGCCGCACTTTTTTTTGCGGGACTTTTTTTTGTTGCTGCTTTTTTAACAACTGCTTTTTTATCTGTAATTTTTGCCATATTTATTTTATTGCTAATACTAATCTCTTTATTAATTTTGTAGTTACTACAAGTAACAAATTTAATCTTTTTAGGCGAATGAACACCTTGTTTATAGGAAAGAATATGCTTTTTCTGCCCGAAGTAGAGAGTACCAATACCTATGCCATTAACTTGTTAAGGAACGTTAACGTTGTGGATGGCACCATTATTTATACCAATAATCAAACTCAAGGGAAGGGCCAGAGAGGAGCTGTTTGGACATCGGAAATAGGCCAAAACATTACACTTTCGGTCATATTGCAACCGCGATTTTTAGACATCAATAAGTCGTTTTATTTGAGTAAAATAACTGCATTAGCTTGTTATGACGTATTGACGGAAATACTTGATTCTAGTCATTATGACATTAAAATTAAGTGGCCAAATGACATTTTAGTAAATAAAAAAAAGATTGGCGGTGTTTTGATCGAAAATAATTTGAGTGGAAGTGCCATTCATCATGCTGTGATTGGAATTGGTTTAAATGTTAATCAAGAAAATTTCGGAGATTTGAATTCAATAGCTACTTCGATGAAGCTTCAGAAAAACATTGATTTTGATACGGCTTTGATTTTGGAATCTATATGTTCAAAACTTGAAAAATGGTATTTTAAGTTAAAAGAAAATAAGCTCGATTATATTCACTCAAACTATGTATCACATCTGTTTGGATTAAATCAGATCCATCATTTCATAGACAATTCGGGCCATAGTTTATATGCCGAGATTATGAATGTAGAAGAAAACGGAAAGTTATTGGTAAAAAACGCCCATAATGATTTTCTAAGTTTTGACATTAAAGAAGTAAAAATGAGTATGTAATTGATTTAATAAAAAAGCCCTTGTTAATTAAAACAAGAGCTTTTAGTATAAACATGAATCGTATTTATTTTACTAAGACTTTACTAAAAATAGTAGTCATAATTTCTTCGTTTTCTTGCGCATGGCGTTTAGAAAATCCTGTTGCTGGACTAGCTGCAGCTTCTCTGCCAATGTAGTTTAATTTTAGTGAACGTAAATTATTATCTACAAAGCGCCAAGGCCCCATATTTTCTGGCTCTTCTTGTACAAATAAAAATTCTGTTGCTTTTGCATATTTTTTCAAAATAACATCAATTTGTTGTTGAGGGAATGGATATAATTGTTCTAATCGGATAAACGCAATATCATGGCAACCATCTTTTTCTCTGCGTTCAATCAAATCAAAATAAATTTTTCCTGAGCAAAACGCAACGCGTGTTACTTTATTAGAATCTGCTGTATCATCTAATACTTCTTGAAAATTTGCTTTTGTAAAGTCGGTTAATTTACTCACGCAACTAGGGTAACGTAATAATTTTTTTGGCGTAAAACATACTAATGGTTTACGGAAATCTCTTTTTAATTGACGGCGGATAACATGAAATTGTTGTGCTGGTGTTGTTGCATTTACAATTTGCATATTATTTTCTGCACAAGCTTGTAAAAAACGTTCCATTCTTGCAGATGAATGTTCTGGGCCTTGTCCTTCATAACCATGTGGTAATAATAGCACTAAACCATTCATACGACGCCATTTGTATTCGGCGGAAGTTAAGTATTGGTCAATTATAATTTGAGCGCCATTAAAGAAATCACCAAATTGTGCTTCCCAAATAGTTAATGAATTTGGTGATGCAAATGCATAACCATAATCAAAACCTAAAACAGCGTATTCACTTAATAACGAATTGTAGATGCTTAATTTTGCTTCTGCATCAATATTATTTAACGGAGTATATTCTTCTTCGCTATCTTCAATTTTAACAACTGCATGACGGTGAGAGAACGTACCACGTTCTACATCTTGCCCGCTGAAACGAACAGGAAATCCTTCTTTCATTAAAGATGAGTAAGCTAACAATTCGCCCATTGCCCAATCAAAATTATTGTTAGTAATCATAGCTTTTCTATCATCAAAAACTTTTTGAATTTTATTAAAGAATTTTTTGTCTTTAGGTAATTCAGTTGTTTTTTTAGCTAATTCTAAAAATAGTTTTTCGTCAATAGCTGTTTTTGGTGATTCGTCAAAATCTTTGTTGTTAGCCATTTTCAAGCCTTTCCAATTACCTTCTAAGAATGATGTAATTTTTACGGTTTCCGCTTTTTTAGCTTCATCTAAATTAGAATCTAATTCCGATTTAAAAGCTACTTCAATCTGTTTTGCTTCGCTAGCTAATTCAGAATTTTCTGATTTTAATTTTTCAACATAAATATCTTTTGCGTTAGCGTGAGCTGCAATAGCTTTGTATAACAATGGTTGAGTAAAACGAGGCTCATCACCTTCGTTATGACCGTATTTGCGATAACATAAAACATCGATAAATACATCGCGGTGAAATTCTTGACGGAATTCCATTGCTAATTTTGAAATGAAACACAATGCTTCAACATCATCACCATTTACATGGAATACTGGGCTTAAAACAACTTTAGCAATATCTGTACAATAGGTTGATGAACGAGCATCTAAAAAGTTTGTTGTGAATCCAACTTGGTTGTTAATTACAAAATGAATTGTTCCACCTGTTTTATAACCATCTAATTGACTCATTTGTAAAGTTTCGTAAACTACGCCTTGACCTGCAACTGCTGCATCACCATGTATAGCAATGGCACACGCTTTTGCATTATCACCTTTGTGACGGTTGTCAATTTTCGCGCGAACAATTCCTTGGGCAACTGGCGCCACAGTTTCTAAATGTGATGGATTTGGTGTTAAGCTAATATGTACTTTTTTACCTCCATCACTGGTTTGATCGGATGAATAACCCATATGGTATTTTACATCTCCATCAAATAAAGAGTCTTCACTTGGTCTTCCTTCGAATTCAGTAAACACATCTTTATATGTTTTATTCATGATATTAGTAAGCACATTCAAACGACCACGGTGAGCCATTCCGATTACATAATCTTCAATGCCCAAATTTGCACCATGCTCCATAAGTGTATCCATTGCTGGTATAACAGCTTCTGCACCTTCTAAGGAAAAACGTTTTTGACCAACAAATTTTGTATGTAAATAACTTTCAAATACAACTGCTTGAGTTAATTTTTTAAGAATTGTTTTTTTCTCGTTGGTATTAAACGCTGGTGTGTTTTTATTTTTTTCCATACGCTCTTGCAACCACTTTACAACTTTTGGTTCGCGCATGTATAAATATTCTGCACCAATGCTTTGGCAGTATGTACTTTCTAAATGACTAATAATGTCTTTTAGTTTAGCATTTCCTA
>JBIISW010000159.1:0-5385 GCA_044340865.1 Bacteroidia bacterium
CCTATTAAAAAAGTTTTATTAAAAATATTTATGGAATTTTAATTTTTCTGCATCTCAATATAAAAGCAGGAACTATGACTATTATAATTAATAAACCATGCCACGAAAATTGGGCAGAAATGACACCGAATCAACAAGGTGCTTTTTGCGGCAAATGTTTGAAAACAGTTGTTGATTTTAGCACAAAATCATTAAGCGAAATCAAAGAATTTTTTAGTGCCACACAAGAACAAAAAGTGTGCGGGCGTTTTGAAACTGAACAACTAACAAACATTAGCTTCGATCATTTTTACGCAAAGTTTAATCGTTTTCATTTCTCAAAACGTCTAGCCATTATTGTTTGTTTCACATTTGGAACTTGCTTGTTTGAAAGTAATAATGCATTTGCTCAAACAACAAAAGGAGAGGTAGCTTATATTCAAGAGAAAGAAGATACAACTAAAAAATGTGTCAAACCACCGCCAGATAAAGATATGATTATGGGGAAAGTTATGTTACCGAAAAGAATACCAGTTGATAGCGTTAAAATGAATCAACATTATTTGATGGGAGAAGCGGCTGTAGAAAGCTTTAACCAATCTGTAAAGCCTAAAAAAGCGAGGAGTAAGAAAAATAAGTGAAAGTCAATTAAAGATAGTATGTTATAAATTACTCTTAAGAAGGTATTTGAGTTCATTCATAATCATAGCTGTAGCGCCCCAAAGTGTTTTTCCTTCCACCAGGTAATACGGCGTTGTAATGCTTGTTTCGTTTACTGTTATCGTTGTTTTTTTTATGCTGTCTTGTTGGAGTAAATCTTGAATATCCCATTCAATAAGATTAACTACTTCGGCTTCATTTATTAAAAAATGTGGCCTTTCTGTTAGATAACCTACATAAGGCTTTACTGTAAATTTACTAATTGGAATATGTACGTCTGATAAGTTGCCAATGATAAAGGGAGTTTTACTCGAACCTGTTTCTTCAAAAAACTCGCGTAGTGCAGTGCTTTGTAAATCAGAATCTTGTTGTTCATGTTTTCCGCCAGGCAGAGCAATTTGCCCACTATGATGGCCATTATATACAGAACGTTCTATTAACAAAACACAAGGTAAGTTTTGTTTGTTTGGAAATATAAGTACCATAACAGCACTTAATCTGTAGTTCGTTAATTCATGTAAACTAGGAAATATCCGTTCATTGTGTGCCATTTCTAAGTGAGCTTCCTTACTCATTAAAGGCGACTTTAATTTTTCCGATAAATGATGTATTAATTTTTCAAACATTTTTAATGTATGGTTGTTTAAAGATAAACAAAGATATCATTATGTATTTTCATTCTATAAAAAGCACGCAACATTTACCAATTACTTTAGAAGAAGCATGGAGTTTTTTTTCATCGCCTTATAATCTTCCAAAAATTACACCTCCTGAAATGGGTTTTGTAATCACTTCAGATAAAAAAGATGCTGAAAAAATGTATGCTGGTCAAATCATTTCTTACATATTAAAACCATTATTTAATATTCCTGTTAAATGGATGACAGAAATATCACACGTTAAAGAAAATGAGTATTTTATTGACGAGCAGCGATTTGGCCCTTATAAATTATGGCATCATAAACATTCTTTTGTGAAAACTGAGAATGGTGTTGAAATGACCGATGTAGTTAATTATGTTTTACCTTTTGGAATATTAGGAGAGATAGCCCATAAACTATTTTTAAGAAAACGGATCGAATATATTTTTGAATACAGAACGAAGGTTTTGAATGAAAAATATAAATAACGAATAATTTAATAAATGGCGGTTAGTTGTAAATCTGCTATTTTTTTTAGTTTTTCTTCACACATTTCACTTTGGGATTTACGAATACTAAAATTAATTTCGCAATCCGAATCAAATTGTTGGTGATGAATGTGACAATTTAATTGTTTCAATAACTTCATCGCATCATTTAAATGGATATAAGGAAACGTAATTACATACTTAAATTCAATTTGCTTTTCAATAATTTTAGAATTTTTAATGGCTTCTAATGCTGAGGTTTTATAAGCCTGTATTAAACCGCTTACACCCAGTAAAGTGCCACCAAAGTACCGCATAACAACAATGAGTACGTTCGTTAAATCATGAGATTGTATTTGTCCTAAAATTGGTTTTCCTGCAGTATAAGATGGTTCGCCATCATCATTCGCTCTTAGGTTTTGTTTATCTGGTCCTATAACATAGGCATAGCAATGATGGTTTGCTGTGGGGTGTTCTTTTTTTAAATTTCCTAAGTACTCTTTTATTTGTTGCTCTGTTTCTACAGGATATATATAAGCAAGAAATTTACTTCCCTTATCTTTAAAAATAATGTTTGAAGTAGATTCAACAGTAAGATATGTGTCGCTAAATAACAGGAGTATGCTTTCTAAATTTGTTTCTGTGATCTAGCAACGTATTATTGAGGAAAATGTTTGTTTATTAAACAAGGAAATCTATAAGAACAAATTGGATAAAGTAATTTGTATTCATCATAAACTATCTTTTTTCCAACGGTGATTTTCATATCAGCAATTTCCCATTCTAAAGCTAAGCATTCCATGTTGATGTTACTTTCTTTTTCACCATACGGAATTTGGCGGTAATATTTCCAGGGCTCAAAAAATTTATAAGACCCATAAGAAAGTTTTAGATTTAAAACACCCTTTGCATTTGTTTTAACGCTATCAATTTTGTTTTTATCAGAAACGTAAATCAATGTTTTATTGGCATAGGGCACGGGAGCATTTAGTTTAGTAGTAATTTCTGGGCTGGGTTTAGCTCCACCACAATATGGAATATATTGTGTCATTTTTAGTTTAACGGTTTTCTTTTGAGAAAAACTTGATAAAAAGGACGCGATTGATAATATTAAAAAGATGTTTTTCATAGTCTATAAATTATGGAGTTGATAAAGAAACCGGTAAAATTTTACCGTTATAGTATTGATGACCCTTTGTCGTAAAGTCAAAAATATAGTCGGCCATCTGACTTGGTTTAATAGGTGCTTCGTAACCAGGAAAAGCTTCTGCGAGCATTTCCGTTTGAACCGCGCCAAGTGCCAAGCAATTAACCGTTATATTCTTTTCTTTAAATTCTTCGGCCATGCATTCTGTTAAGCCAACAAGGGCAGCTTTAGATGAGCTATAAGAAGAAAGACCAGCAAACTTTACGCTTCCTTGAAAACCACCAATACTGCTTATGTTTACAATGTGTGCTTTTGTTTTTTTTCCTAATACACTCAATAGTTGTTGTGATAAATAGAATGGAGCGAAGACGTTTACTTGATATGTTTTTTCTAAATCGCTATATAAAATATCTTCGAAGGGCTTGTTTACTAATGTACCTGCATTGTTGATCACAAAATCAATGGCTTGGTGTTTTTCTTTAATAGCGAACACCGCTTTGTCAATACTTATTTTTGAACTTAAATCAGTGGAAATGATTTGTAATTTTTCGTTTGATAATGCTTCAAGCGTTTCGGTATGCCTTGTTAAAGCAATAACGCAATAATTGGCGTCTAGAAATAATTTAGTGAGTTCAAAGCCAATGCCCCTGCTTGCTCCTGTTATGATAACGGTCATGTAATATACTTTTTAATAATTGATGACTTGTTCTTTAATTTCTTTTGGAACTGGCCTTTCTTCGTACTGTTGTGTTCTTAATTGAGGTTCAAATCCAGCTTCAGTTATGGCATCTTGAATTGTTTTATAAGTAAAGCGATGTGGAGCACCAGCTACACTGACTACGTTTTCTTCAATCATAATACTACCAAAATCATTCGCACCAGCATGTAAGCAAATTTGTGCTGTTTGTTTTCCCACGGTTAGCCAAGAGGCTTGAATGTTTTCGATGTTAGGCAACATTATTCTACTTAAAGCTAACATGCGTATGTATTCATCATCACTCACGTTATTAGTAATTCCTTTGACACGTTTTAATAATGTGCCATCATCTTGAAAAGGCCATGGAATAAATGCTAAGAATCCTTTCGCATTTTTTGGTTTTTCAGCCTGAACGTCTCTTATCCAAACTAAATGCTCAAATCGTTCATAAATTGTTTCAACATGACCAAACATCATCGTAGCGGATGTAGTAATATGTAATTGATGGCAAGCACGCATCACATCTAACCATTCTCTTCCTGTGCATTTTCCTTTTGAAATTAAACGACGCACACGATCGTTTAATATTTCTGCTCCGGCACCTGGCAAACTATCCATGCCAGCATCCATTAATGCTTTTAAAACTTCAAGGTGGCTTGATTTTTCTAATTTAGTGATGTGTGCAATTTCTGGTGGACCTAGTGCGTGTAATTTTAAATTTGGGTAAAGCGATTTTAGTTCTTTAAATAAATTAACGTAATATGCTAAACCTAAATCGGGATGATGGCCTCCTTGTAGTAATAATTGTTCTCCGCCTAATTGAAAAGTCTCTTCAATTTTTTTCTTATAAGTTTCGATTGAAGTTACATAAGATTCAGGATGTCCAGGTATTCTATAAAAGTTACAAAATTTACAGTTTGCTATGCATACGTTCGTTGTATTAACATTTCTATCAATGATCCAAGTTACTTTTTTAGAATTGTTTTTTTTAATGTTTCTGATTTCGTTTGCTACAAACATTAAATTTGATGTAGCAGCATGTTCATATAAAAACACACCTTCTTCAATCGATAAAAACTCGAGATTTAGTGCGCGATTTAGTAATGATTGAACGTTCATGGAGAAATTTTTATATCTATCAAAAATAAGCAATTTATAAGAATAGAACTTGTTATTTTTCTATTAATATAGAACTAAATTAATTTAAACAACGTTCTCGACACTATGTTTAAACGTTAATTTTTTTCATAATATGTTGCACTTAAAAATTAGTTCCTGTTCCGTATAATATACCAAATGCATTAATACCTACTGAGTAATTAACGCCAAAATACATTACAAAATTTTCTCCTCTGCATAGTTTAAAACGTGATGCTAAAACAGGGGAAAATCGTATTTTATTATTTTGATCAGCTAATATACTTGCTAATGGCCCAACTTCTAGTTCTATTTTTGATTTTCTATCTAAGTTTAATTCCAGTAATCTAAATACAATTCCTGTTCCAAAGGTTGGAGACGCTCTTTCGTTTACTAGCTGTCCATCTATAATGTATTGTTTGCTTTCTGTTGCTATGTTTATGAATAATGGGATGCGCATCGTTTTTTTAGGACGAAATTCAGCGAAAAATAAGATAGCTGATGTTGGAACAACAACGGCTGATTGTTTCCGAAGATTAATTTGTTGACTATTTGAGATATATAATAAATTTTGTCCAAAACTAATTTCAAATCTATTTCCGCGTTGTGTTGTATCATTAAAGTGTTTTGATATTT
>JBIISW010000160.1:0-5377 GCA_044340865.1 Bacteroidia bacterium
TTATTCCTCTTTTATTCAAAGCCTCTTGATAGGCTTTTGCGTTTTTTTGATGCACAGCATATTCATTGGTGTAATTTGAATACCCGCTAAAATCAGGTTTAGCACAAAAAAATGTATGGCTATGTTTCGTGTAATTTAAGACAGCCTCTATGGTTGTTGGTTCTACTAAACAAATTGGTCCTGGAGGCAAGCCTTTGTATTTATAAGTATTGTAAGGCGAATCAACGTCTTTGTCGGAGGATAAAACACGTTGCACATCAAAATTTTGATTAGCAAAAACGAGTGTAGGATCTGCTTGTAACTTCATATTCTGTTTCAAACGGTTAATGTAAACGCCTGCAATTTTATTTTGTTCAGATTTAATATGGCTTTCACATTGAGTAATGGACGCAATGGTGATTATTTCTGAAACAGAATAACCTAATCCTTTTGCTTTATTTTTTTTGCCTTCTGTCCACACCGAATCATAGGATTCTTTTAATAATTTAGTAAAGTCATCTAAGGAAGTTGCCCAACTTATTTCGTAAGTTTTTGGAATAATTAAGGCCATCATATTTTTTGAATTCAATTCAAATGCTGTTGCTAATATTTCATCATCATTACAAAATGATTCTAAATCATTTTTTTCTATTTCTGTTTTCTCTGCAACATAATTAATAAATTGTTCTTTAGTCCTTATTTGAGAGTTAAAAAATAATTTTACTTTTTCTTGTTTGTTTTTTTTGATGGCGTTAACAATGGCTCTATTACTCATTTTAGAGTCAATCCTGAATTTGCCACAATGGATATTAGTTGGCAAATCCATTTTTCTAGCTATCCATTCAAAACTTTCTTTATCATCAATAATCTGTTGATTGTAAATTTGATCTAACACATCAGTGTAGGAAGAGTTAGACTTGATGTAGAGATACGTGTATTTTTTTCCGTTAAGCGTGACGTTACTTTTAAAAATATTTTCATAGGCAAGGTAACCTGCAAATACTATCACAGCAAAAACAATCACGTAAAATGTTTTTTTTATAAGTTTTCCTTTTGCCATTTTAAAAGCGTTGATTAGCCGTATAAAGTTTAACGTATTTTAAATTTAGCTTTGAGCTACTGTACTTGTTATGCTTAATTCTTTTAGTTGTTCGTCACTTATTTCACTTGGACTATCAATCATCACATCGCGCCCTGAATTATTTTTCGGAAATGCAATAAAGTCTCTGATGCTATCGCTTCCTCCAAACAAGGAACACAATCTATCAAATCCGAATGCTAAACCTCCATGTGGTGGCGCACCATACTCAAATGCATTCATTAAAAATCCAAATTGTTTTTGCGCTTCTTCTTTTGTGAATCCAAGTAAATCAAACATTTGCGCTTGAATGTCTTTATTATGAATACGAATACTTCCTCCGCCAACTTCAACACCATTTATCACTAAATCATACGCATTGGCTCTTACTGCTCCTGGATTTGTTTTTAATAAATTGAAGTCTTCTGGTTTCGGAGACGTAAACGGATGGTGTTTGGCATGCCATCTTCCAGCTAAAGATGCTAATAAATTCGGATCTCCATCATTCCATTCTAACAATGGAAAATCAATAATCCATAAAGCCGAAAATTTAGTCTTATCTCTTAATCCTAAACGAGAACCCATTTCTAAACGCAATTCACTCATCGCTTTGCGTGTTTTTTCATCATTGCCAGATAGCACTAGCATTAAATCGCCAGGCTCAGATTGACAGGCGACAGACCACGCTTTTAAATCTTCTTCATTATAAAATTTATCGACACTCGATTTAATGGTTCCGTCGGCATTATGTCGCGCATAAACTAAGCCTGTTGCACCTATTTGCGGGCGTTTAACCCATTCCGTTAATTCATCTAATTGTTTACGCGTATATTCTGCGGCACCTTTTGCGCAAATCGCAAGAATAGTTTCTGCGCCATCAAACACAGGAAAACCTTTACCTTTTGCAACAATATTAAATTCAACAAATTTCATTTCGAAACGTGTATCAGGTTTATCATTGCCGTAAAATTTCATTGCATCGGCATAGGTCATATGTGGAACATGAGGCATGTCAATGTTTTTCACAGATTTAAATAAGTGACGAACTAATCCTTCAAATGTATCTAAAATATCTTGTTGCTCAACAAAGCTCATCTCGCAATCTATTTGAGTAAACTCTGGTTGTCTATCGGCTCTTAAGTCCTCATCTCTAAAGCATTTCACAATTTGATAATAGCGATCAAACCCACCAACCATCAATAATTGTTTAAACGTTTGTGGCGATTGTGGCAATGCATAAAACTGCCCTTCATTCATTCGACTAGGCACAACAAAATCACGCGCGCCTTCTGGTGTAGATTTTATGAGTACAGGTGTTTCTACTTCTAAAAAATTTAATTGATCTAAATAATTACGAGTTTCAATTGCCATGCGATGACGTAATTCTAAATTTTTACGAACTTCATTTCTACGTAAATCTAGGTAACGGTATTTCATGCGCAACTCATCGCCACCATCTGTATTATCTTCTATTGTAAACGGAGGTGTTTGTGATTCATTTAAAATTTTAAATTCTTTGACTAGTATTTCAATTTCACCTGTTGCATTGTTTTTGTTTTTACTTTCTCTTTCAATAACAGTACCTGTAACTTGAATAACAAATTCGCGACTTACACTTCTCGCTTGTGCATTCATGTCTTTATCAATCTCTTCGTTAAACGCTAATTGAGTAATACCATAGCGATCTCTTAAATCAATAAAAGTCATTCCTCCCAAATCTCTTGATTTTTGAACCCAGCCGCTAAGTGTAACTGTTTTATTTATATCAGAAAGTCGAAGTTCTCCGCAAGTGTGTGTACGTAACATAGTATTTTTTATAAGCTACTAAGGTAGGCTTTTTTTAGAAAAAATAGTAAGGCAAAAAACGAAAAGCAACCTCTGATGTATTTTTTTTAATCGTCCAATTTATGTTAGTAAAGATTTCAGTTGATAAATATGTTTTCAATTCTAAAAGTTACATTTGTGTTTTTTATGAAAACTAAAACAGCGTCGTGGATTATTTTAATTGTGCTTTCATGTATTTGGGGTAGTTCATTTATTTTAATGAAAGAAGGATTAAAAGGATTTTCGAGCGATGAAGTGGCAGCTTTAAGAATTACCATAGCTTCATTGTTTTTACTCCCATTTTTAATTAAGTATTACAAAATAGATTTACGAAAAAACATAAAAGGCTTATTATTGGCAGGTGTTTTCGGCAATTTAATACCTGCGTTTTTATTTACAAAAGCAGAAACGGAAATCAGCAGTAGCTTAACGGGCATGTTAAATGCTTTAACGCCTTTATTTACAATAGTGATTGGCTTTTTATTTTTTAAACAAACCATTTCGAGAAATCAGCTCATTGGCGTTGGAATTGGTTTTGTTGGTGCGATTGCATTAATTTATTTTGGAGATAATGCGGATTCTTCAAAGAACACCATGTATTGTTTATTAGTTGCCCTCGCCACATTATTTTATGCGTTAAGTGTAAACGCCATCAATACATATTTGAGTGGTATTAATTCAATTGTGGCTACAGTTTGGTCCTTTACTTTAATTGGCCCCATCGCGGCTGGTTATTTATTTGGCTTTACAGATGTTGTAAAACATGCTTCTGAAAACCCTGCTGCTGGCTCTTCTTTATTTTTTATATCCATTTTAGCCATTTTTGGTTCCGCTTTGTCGGTTATCGCCTTTAACCAGCTTATAAAACTGTCAGGAACCGTTTTTGCATCGAGTTGTACGTATTTAATACCTATTGTAGCAATTGCTTGGGGTTTTTTATACGGAGAAATCATCAATTTACTCCAAATTGCCATGGTAGGTGTTATTATTTTAGGAATTTGGATTATGAAATCGAAAGGCAAAACAGGTGTTGAGGAAGGTCAATTGCCTGAAGTTGCGCCTGAAAAAGACTAATTTTTTCGATTTTCGCTTTAATTTGAACCTTTCTGTGTTAAAAAGTATTGAAAAACTTTGGCAAATAAAAAAAAGCGTCTATCTTTGCCGTCCTTAAAAAATTATTATTAACTAAAAACCAATACCCAATGTACGCAATTGTAGAAATAGCAGGGCAACAATTTAAAGTGGAACGAGGCAATAAAGTTTACGTTCACCGCCTAGATGCTAACGAAGGTGCAAAAGTAGAGTTTGACAAAGTTTTCTTAATTGAAAATGATGGAAAAATTTCTATTGGAAGCCCAACTGTTGATGGCGCAAAAGTTGCAGCCACAGTAATAGAACACGTTAAAGGTGATAAAGTAATCATCTTTAAGAAAAAAAGACGTAAAGGTTACCAAAAATGGAATAACCACCGTCAATCTTTCACTCAAATCTTAATTCAAGGAATTTTAGGTAAAGGTGAAACAGTTAAAGAAGAATTAAAAGCTGAAAAAGCTGTAAGAAATTTCTTACCTCCTTCTTTAAGAAACAAAGTTGAAAAAGTTGAGGTTGTTGCTGAGAAAAAAGCTCCAGCTAAGAAAGCAGCAGCTAAAAAAGCTCCAGCTAAAAAAGCAGCTAAATCAGAAGATTAATAACACATTAAAAACTAAATACAATGGCACATAAAAAAGGCGCGGGTTCCACAAACAACGGTCGCGAATCGCACAGTAAACGTTTAGGAGTAAAAATATTTGGAGGTCAAGCTTGTATTTCTGGTAACATTATCGTTCGCCAAAGAGGTACTCGTCACAATCCAGGTGTAAATGTTGGAATGGGAAAAGACCATACATTATTTGCATTAGTTGATGGAAAAGTTGTTTTCAAAAAGAAAAAAGATGACCGTTCTTATGTTTCGGTTATTCCAAACGAAGCATAATTTTATCAAAAAACTACATTCAAAAAAGCTCTTTGGTAAACAAAGGGCTTTTTGTGTTTTTTGAAATAGATTTTAAAGTTTTTTAAAACAAATAACAAAGATTAAATTTACGTCACCAAAATAAATAGTATGTTACAGTTAAACTATATCAGAGAAAATAAAGAAGACGTTTTAAAACGTTTAGCGATTAAGAATTTTAAAGATGCTGAAAGCATTATTGATTCTATTTTAAAATTAGATGATAATCGTAAATTAGCTCAACGCCAAGCAGACGATGTTAAAGCAGAGGCTAATGGTTTAGCGAAACAAATTGGTGAAATGATGAAGTCGGGTAGAAAAGAGGAAGCCGAAACGCTAAAACTTAAAACAACCGAATTAAAACAACATGAAAAACAGTTTGATGATCAATTGAAAGCCATTGAAGCTGAGATTCAAAAATTATTAGTAACTGTTCCAAACACACCAAACTTAACAGTGCCGAAAGGAAAAACACCTGAAGATAACGAAGTAGTGAATGAAGTTGG
>JBIISW010000161.1:0-5366 GCA_044340865.1 Bacteroidia bacterium
ATATGTAATGAAATTAAAACTAATATGACAACACAAGAAGCATTATTTAAATACATACTCCGTATTGGAGACACCAATTTAATATTAGGTCAACGCTTAAGTGAATGGACTGGACACGGCCCTTTCTTAGAAGAAGATTTAGCATTAACAAATATTACCCTTGACATTACAGGTGCAGCCAAATCTTTATTAGAATACGCTGCATTAGTTGAAGGAAAGGGGCGAACAGAAGATGATTTGGCTTTTTTGAGAAATGATAGACAGTTTTTCAATGTACAAATTACTGAATTACCTAATGGTGATTATGCACGAACCATTGCAAGACAAGTGTTAGTGGATTGTTTTGATTTTTATTTTTATCAAGAATTAGCTAAAAGTAAAGATGAAACCTTAGCTGGAATTGCTCAAAAATCTTTAAAGGAAGTTACTTATCATCTTCGTCACACATCTGTGTGGTTAGAAAGATTTGGCGATGGTACAGAAGAAAGTCATAACAAAGTACAATTAGCTTTGAACGAACTTTGGCAATACACCAATGAGTTATTTGAGATGAATGAAGTTGATGAGCTATTAATAAAAGAAGGAATTGCTGTTGATTTGAATTTGGTGAAATCGAAATGGGAAAAACATATTTTAGAGTTAGTTGAAAAATCTACTTTAACCATTCCTGAAAATGTATTTATGCAAACAGGAAGCAGAAAAGGCCTTCATACTGAGCACTTAGCCTTTATTTTGGCTGAAATGCAGGCCTTACCAAGAATGTATCCTGATGCAAAATGGTAAATAAATTAAAATGAGTTTAAAAGAAAATTGGAAAAAAATGTCTCCATACTTCGTCGATGTATGGCAATACATAGTTATTCTGGTTATTATGATTTTGGCTGCTATTTTTATTTTATAAAAATTTGAAAAATTCTCAAGATATTTTTGAATTATTTTCGGAAATTCCAGATCCGGAAATTCCAGTTATTTCTATTGTTGAATTAGGAGTCATTCGTTTTATAGAAGTTATAGATGAGATTTCAATACAGATTGTAATTACACCAACTTACAGTGGTTGTCCTGCTATGAAACAAATTGAAGATGATGTAAGAAAAAAACTTATTGAGCATGGATTTTCTGTCATCGAAATAAAAACAATTTTTTCACCACCTTGGACAACCGATTGGATAACTTCAGAAACAAAGGAGAAATTAAGAAAATATGGTATTGCTCCGCCAGAAGAAACTACTCAAGATAAATCTTGGTTGTTGGGAATAGAAAAAAAGATTACATGTCCTCGTTGCAAATCTATGAATACAAAACTAATTTCTCAATTTGGAAGCACGGCTTGTAAGGCATTGCATCAATGTCAGGCATGTCTTGAACCTTTTGATTATTTTAAATGCATTTAAATTAAAATATAAATTATGAATTTTATATCTACTCAATTGAAAAATAATGTACTCATTATTACATTAAATCGTCCTGATAAGTTTAATAGCTTTAATAGAGAGATGGCTCTTGAGCTGCAAAATGAACTTGATAATGCGGAAAATAATGAATTAGTTCGCTCAATTGTTTTAACAGGAACAGGTAAAGCCTTTTGTGCTGGACAAGATTTAGCAGAAGCAATTGATCCTAATGGACCAGGTATTGAAAAAATAGTAAGAGAACATTATAATCCTATTATCTTAAAAATAAGAAAAATTGAAAAACCAATTATAGCTGCTGTTAATGGAGTTGCTGCTGGTGCAGGAGCAAACATCGCCTTAGCTTGCGACATAGTTATTGCTGCACAATCCTCAACATTTATTCAGGCGTTTAGTAAAATTGGCTTGGTTCCCGACAGTGGAGGAACATTTTTTTTACCCCGTTTAATTGGCTTTCAAAATGCAGCAGCCTTAATGATGCTTGGAGATAAAGTATCTGCAACAGATGCTCAAAGTATGGGAATGATTTATAAGGTTTTTTCTGATGAAACATTTATGGATGAGGTTTTAAAATTAGCAGATAATCTATCTAAAATGCCAACAAAAGCAATCGGTTACACAAAGCGCTTACTAAACGAAAGTATGACAAACAACCTTCAAGAACAATTGATTCAAGAGGGTAGTTTGCAAGTAGAAGCCGCTAATTCCTTCGATTACAAAGAAGGTGTTAATGCTTTCTTAGAAAAACGAAAGCCTGAATTCAAAGGTCTCTAATATTACTTAACTCTGGTTTGTTTACAAATTAAGTGTAACGATTTTGGTTTGATTTCATTATTCATGTAATTTTAGAATTATGATTACAACAAAATTTTATACTTTATTTTTTACGCTAGCAGTTTTAGTCGTTTATTCTCAACCTAAAAAAGAATATTACGATACCGAACAACTTAAATTAAAATCTGAAACTAATATTGTGAAAGGCATGCCGCATGGTAAGCATGTTGAGTATTATAAAAGTGGTACGGTGTCCCGAAAAGGTTCATTTTATAATGGCAAAGAAGATAGCACGTGGTATTTCTATTATGAAAATGGCATTGTAAAAGCCACTGAAACCTATCTAAGAGGAAATAAAAATGGGTATAATCGTTATTATTTTAAAAGTGGATCGCTTGCACAAGAAACTGTTTTTAAAAATAATTTAGCAGATAGTATTTGGACTTCGTATTACGATACAAAAATTGTAAAAAGCAGAGAAACCTTTGCGAAGGGCAAAAAACAAGGACTTTGGATTTACTACTATGATAATAATCAAATAGAAAGTAGTGGTAATTTTGAAAATGATTTAAAGCAAGGTGAACTAACACATTATTATAAAAATGGACTAGTTGCCTCTGTCAGTAATTTTAAAAGTAATCAGCAATTTGGAAAATCAGAAGCCTATTACGAAAATGGACAGAAGAAATTTGAGAAGGAGTATATTGATTCGACACAATTTTTGTTGCAGAATTTATGGGATGAAAAAGGCAAACATATTATTGTAAACGGAAATGGCACATTAACTGCACAATACGATAATGGTATTATTAAGGCACAAGGTGTTTATAAAGAAGGAACCTTACATGGTCTTTGGCGTTATTTTCACGCAAATGGTGAGTTAGATTATGAATGTGTTTACGAGAAAGGTGTTTTAAACGGTTATTATTCTTCATACTATAAAAATCATCATGTAAAAAGTGAAGGTCCTTTTGTTAATGGAACGAAGAATGGTATGTGGAAATTTTACACCGAAAAAGGAGAAATTGAAATGGAAGGAACTCTCAGTAATAATTTGAGAGAGAATACATGGATTTATTATTATCCCAATGGAAAAAAGGAATCAGAAGGATTATTTGTGAATGATAAACAAAACGGAGTTTGGACTTATTTTTATCCAACAACTGAAAAGTGGAAATTAGGGAGTTTTGAAAACAATGTAAAAGTTGGTATTTGGACAACTTGGTTTGAAAATGGAAAAAAACTGCAAGAAGGTAATTATACATTAGGAAAAGAAAATGGTGTTTGGCAAAGTTGGTATGAGAATGGACAAATAAAGGATCAAGGTGCTTATAAAGAAGCCATGATTATTGGGCTTTGGGAAGGATGGTATATGAATGGAAAATTAAATTACAAAGGTAATTATAATGAGAAGGGTAAGAAGAATGGTGCTTGGGAATATTGGTTTGAAAACGGTTCATACAGAGAAACTGGTTCGTATGTCAGTGGAATAAAACATGGCCATTGGACCTCTTATTTTGAAAAAGGTAATTTTGTAGACAGTGATGGTGATTATAAAAAAGGAAAGCAACACGGAACATGGCTTTATTATTATGAGACAGGTGGTTTAATGAAATCTCAGACTTTTAAGGAAGGGCATTTATCAGGTAAGTCAATTTCTTTTTACTCAAATAATAAAATCCAATCAGAGTGCAATTACAAAATTATTTCTGAAAAAAGAAAAGGTAAGAAGCAATCTGTTGCCCATGGTAATTGGATTTTTTATGATAAGTTAGGAAATGAAATGAGTAGATTTTCTTATAAAAATGGTATTAAAAAGTAATAGTTATAAAACGTTAGTTCGTTAATTAAAAAAAGTAGTTATGGCATTTATTTTACCTGTTAATAATATAGAACCAAGTTTTGGTGCCAATTGTTTTATTGCTCCAAATGCAACAATTGTTGGCGATGTAGTTTGTGGTGATGACTGTAGTTTTTGGTTTAACGCTGTTATTCGAGGTGACGTTAATTCGATAAGAATTGGTAATAAAGTTAATATTCAAGATGGTGCTGTTATTCATTGCACATATCAGAAAACAAAAACCATTTTAGGTAATAATGTCTCAATTGGACACAATGCTATTGTACACGGTTCAAAAGTGGCTGATAATGTATTGATTGGAATGGGAGCCATTGTTATGGATAATTGCGAAATTGGAAGTAATTCAATTATTGCTGCTGGTGCTGTTTTAACCGAAGGTACAGTTGTTCCTAGTGGTTGTATCTATGCAGGTGTGCCGGCAAAAAAAGTGAAAGATATTTCTCAAGAATTAATTCATGGGGAAATAGATCGAATTGCAAATAATTATTTGATGTACAGCAGTTGGTTTAAATAACTACTCATGTAATCCTAACTCTACCAATAACGATTTTACTTCTTTATTTTTATTTAGTAAACGACCGTGAATACCTGATTTTAAAGCACCATCAACGTGTTGTTGCGTGTCGTCGATAAACAACGTCTCTTCAGGAATAAGTTTGTTTTCATTTAGCACGTGGTCAAAAATAATTTGGTCTGGTTTACGCATTCCCATTCTGCAGGAGTAGTATACTTTTTCGAAAAAAGGCTCTAAATTTTTTGAACCACTTGTCTTAAATAAATCAGATTCAAAGGCTTTGATATGTGTTTCATTGGTATTACTTAATAAAAACAATCGGTATTTAGATTTTAATGTTTCTAAAAGCGAAAGTCTTTCTAAAGGAAAATCAAGTAACATAGCATTCCAAGCTGTAATAAGTTCTTGATTGGTTTTATGAGTGTTAATTATTTTTTTTAGTTCTTCAAAAAAATCTGATTCTGAAATCAATCCTTTATCAAATAGATCAAAAACAGTATTCTGATTTATTTGGGTATAGATTGATTCAAAAGGTATTTCTGCCAATTTATTAAATTCAAAAATTGTTTTGTGGATGTCTAAATTAATAATGACACCACCTAAATCGAAAATTATATTTTTTATTTGCTTCATAAATTTTGAAAATAGGATACAAATATATACTTTTGCAATCTTAATTCTGAACTAGAATTCAGATTGGGCCTATAGCTCATTCGGTTAGAGCAACTGACTCATAATCAGTAGGTGCCTGGTTCGATTCCAGGTGGGCCCACAAAAAAAGTGTAGAAATTATTTCTACACTTTT
>JBIISW010000040.1:0-18017 GCA_044340865.1 Bacteroidia bacterium
TAGGTTAAGAGTAGAATATTCTTTTTCTTCAAAAACTTCTTTGTTTATACTTTCTTGTTTACTCATTCTAAAATTAATTTTTAATTCTTAATCTTTAGCGTTTAATATTTTCTGTTCAATTATGTTTAATTTATTCAAAACTAATAACTCAACACTAAAAACTTTTTCTATCGTCCAAACATACTGTCATTCTTATCTATCCTAGTTTGATCTTCCAAAGGAAATTCTTTTCTCAAAGGAAAAATATCCATTTCATCCATATTTAAAATACGCTTCAAATTTGGATGTCCTTTAAATTTAACTCCAAAAAAATCATATGTTTCTCGTTCCATCCAATTTGCAGCAGGCCACAAATCGGTTGCAGTAGAAACTTCAGGATGATTAATATCAAAAAATGTTTTAATTCGAATGCGAAAATTTTTAGGCATATTATGCAAATGATAAATAACACCTAACTGTTTTTCATCAGCTGTTTGCATGCCACATAAATCTGTTAGAAAATGAAAATTTAATTCTTCATCTTCTTTTAAAAATTTAAGAACATCATGTATTCTATCTTTTTGAATTGTAAAAACAGGAAAATCATAGAGCATTTCTGCAGACTGAATATCTCCATGAAATTGTTCTTTTAATTTTTCGTTTACTTTATTTAATAATTCTTCCATTGTTAGGTTCAGTTTATTCTATTCCGTAAGAGTTTAACATGTTTTTATATTCTTCAGATTCTCTTCTTCTGAATGATTCGTTTTGACACATTTCTTGAATTTTCAAAACACCTTCCAATATTTGTTCAGGACGTGGCGGACAACCAGGCACGTAAACATCAACTGGAATAATTTTATCAATGCCTTGTAGAACGCTGTATGTATCAAAAATACCGCCACTACTTGCACAAGCCCCAACAGATAATACCCAACGAGGTTCGGCCATTTGTTCATAAACCTGACGTAAAATAGGACCCATTTTTTTTGAAATAGTTCCCATTACCATTAACATGTCAGCTTGACGAGGCGAAAAGCTTAAACGTTCTGAACCAAAACGGCCTAAATCGTAATGACTCGCCATCGTTGCCATGAATTCAATACCACAGCATGATGTTGCAAAAGGCAAAGGCCATAATGAATTTTTACGTGCCATTCCTACAACATCTTCTAGCTTTGTTGCAAAAAATCCAGGACCTTCTAAGCCATCTGGACTTTTAGCGATTTCTACTTTTGTACGTTTTGTAATTTCTTTTGACATTTTTAGTTTTATTTAAAATTTATCGTTCAATCAAATTTTTATTCTTCCCACTTAAGGGCTTTCTTAGATAACATATAGTAAAACCCTATGAGCAATAGGATGATAAAAGAAAACACCTCAATCACACCATTCATTCCTAATTCTTTAAAATTAACGGCCCATGGATACATAAAAATAACTTCAATATCAAACAAGACAAATAAAATTGCGACTAAAAAATATTTGATAGCAAATGGTAAACGAGCGTTGCCTTGGGCTTCTACGCCACATTCGAAAGAATCTAATTTGATTTTCGTTTTGCGTTTTGGTCCCAGCCAATGTGAAGCGATCATGGTTGTAATAACAAAACCAAGCGCTACAATAAACATTAATACAATTGGTAAATAATCTAATGGCGTTGTTGTAGATTGCATAGTTTAAGCTTAAATATTGAATGTAAGATTAACTATTTTAAACCAAAACATCAAATAATATAGTTGTTTTTTTTAAGCATCATTTGTTCAAAAAAATGGACCTGTTTTTTATTAAATACTTGTCGCTTTTTTAAACAAAATAGTATTTACAAAATTCACTATCCACATTTTAGATAAACTTTACATAACGACAATTTTACTTATTAGATGAATAAAAAAAAGACTCATCTGTTTCCAAATGAGTCTTTTGTATAAACAATATTTTTAAATTTTATTTTGGTTGAATTGCTTCTAAAGTGATATCAATTTTCACATCTTCACCTAAACCACCACCTTCACCAATTCCAAATTGAGTGCGATTAATAATAGTTTCTCCATCAAATCCTATTACGTTTGCTGGCATTTCTTTTCCAGTTGACCAATCAGACCCATCTTTTGTTCCAACATAATTAAAGTTTAAATCAACATCTTTTGTAATGCCCTTAATTGTTAATTTACCTTTAGCCGTGTAAGAGAAAATACCACCTTCATTTTTAACTATTTCTGAAGATTCGAAAACAGCTTTAGTATGCTTAGCAACATCAAAAAATTCAGGCTTATCTTTTAAATGACTATCACGCATACTGTTTTGAGTATTGATAGATTTCATGTCTAATCTAATATAAATTTTAGAACCTGCAGTGTTATCTAAATTAACATATCCGCTATCAACATTTATGCTACCTTTTGTATTACTGATAATGTGTTTGATACTAAAAGAAACAGATGAATGAGCTCCGTCTACCATGTAATTACCTTTAACCTCTGCAATATTTTTCATATTAGCAGACATTATGCTATCACACTGTGCTTTGCTTGTGCAAGTATATTCTTGTCCGTTGATGTTGCATTTAATAACTTCTTCAATCATCATGCCATTTGAGCAACATTCTCCTTTTACAGAGCTTCCTCCGATTCCAACAATATATGGAGCGATTACTAAAGAAACGATTGACATTAATTTAATTAAAATGTTCATCGAAGGTCCAGAAGTATCTTTAAATGGATCACCAACAGTATCACCCGTTACAGATGCTTTGTGTGGTTCTGATTTTTTGTAGAACATTTCACCATTAATTAATACACCTTTTTCAAATGATTTTTTAGCGTTATCCCAAGCGCCACCTGCGTTAGATTGAAAAATTCCCATTAACACACCTGATACTGTAACTCCCGCTAATACACCTCCTAAAACTTCTGGTCCGAAAATAAAACCAACGATGATTGGCGTAATTAAAGCAATTGCGCCTGGCAACATCATTTCGCGAATTGATGCTTTAGTAGAAATAGCAACACACTTTTCGTATTCTGGTTTTGCTTTGTATTCCATGATGCCAGGAATTTCGCGAAACTGACGACGAACTTCTTGTACCATATCCATGGCAGCTTTTCCAACTGCTTGAATACACAATGCTGAGAAAATAAATGGAATCATCGCTCCAACAAATAAACCTGCTAATACAGGAGCTTTATAAATATCAATTGCATCAATGCCAGCAATACCAACAAAAGCAGCAAATAAAGCTAAAGATGTTAAAGCTGCAGAAGCAATCGCAAATCCTTTACCAGTAGCTGCTGTTGTATTACCAACTGCATCTAAATTATCAGTACGCTCACGAACTTCAGGAGGTAATTGGCTCATTTCAGCAATACCACCAGCGTTATCAGCAATAGGTCCAAAAGCATCAATTGCTAATTGCATAGCCGTTGTTGCCATCATACCTGCAGCAGCGATCGCTACGCCATATAAACCAGCACAGTAATATGAACCCATAATACCAGCCGCTAATGTTAAAATAGGAATAACAGTAGATTTCATACCAACTGATAGTCCACCAATAATATTTGTTGCATGACCAGTTGATGATTGCTGAATAATAGACATTACAGGTGCTTTACCCATTGCTGTGTAATATTCAGTTACAATACTCATTATGGCACCTACTACTGTACCAACTAATATCGCTCCAAAAACACCCATTTTAGTGAACTCTACACCACGCAAAGAAATGATTCCTTCAGGTAACATGTAATTTACGATGAAGTAAGATGCTATTACAGTTAAAGCCATTGAAGCCCAGTTACCATAATTTAAAGCGTTTTGTACGTTTGATTTATCATCTTTAATTGTAACGAACCATGTCCCAACAATTGAAAATAAAATACCTAATCCACAAATTACCATCGGTAATAAAACTGGAGAGAATCCATTAAATCCATCTGCATAAATGCCATTCACTTTTTCAATAACAATTTCTTGACCTAAAACCATAGTAGCTAAAATAGTTGCTACATAAGAACCAAATAAATCAGCACCCATACCTGCAACGTCACCTACATTATCACCAACGTTATCAGCGATTGTTGCAGGATTACGAACATCGTCTTCAGGAATACCTGCTTCTACTTTACCAACTAAATCTGCTCCAACATCAGCAGCTTTGGTATAAATACCACCACCAACACGCGCAAATAAAGCAATTGATTCAGCACCTAATGAAAAACCTGTTAATACCTCAATAGCTGTTTTCATTTGGTCGCTATTTACATCAACCACATTAAACATTTTTAAGAAAACAATGAATAATCCACCTAAACCAAACACGGCTAAACCAGCAACACCTAATCCCATTACTGTACCACCAGTAAAAGAAACCTTTAATGCTTGTTTTAAACTTGTACGAGCTGCTTGAGTTGTGCGAACGTTAGCTTTAGTAGCCACTTTCATACCAATATATCCTGCTGTTGCAGAAAATACAGCGCCTATAATAAAGGCAATTGAAATTATCCAACTTGAATGAATTTCTTTTCCATTAACTTCATGTATTGTTCCTGAATAGGCCAATAAAGCTGCTGCAAACACAACAAAAATACTTAACACTTTCCATTCAGCCTTTAAGAAAGCCATTGCTCCATCTGCTATGTAGCCTGCTAACTCTTGCATGTTTTTATCGCCAGCATCTTGCTTGCTAACCCAGGCAGATTTTACTGCCATTACAATTAATCCTACAATTCCTAATGCAGGTACTAAATAAATTACTGATTCGTTCATATTATTACTTTATAAATAAGGGTTGCAAAAATAAGAATTAATCTCTAAAATAAAAATAATTAAAGCGTTGACGCTCACTAATTTAGAAATAAAGCAATTTATTAGTCATAAAAACATACATTAAATACTTAATTTTTACATAATTTAAATACATTTACCTTACATGAAACGCACTTTAATTTTATCATTTATATTCATTTCGTTTTTAAGTAAAGGCGCACTTTCAAATACTTTACAAACAGACAGTATACCAATTGACAGTTTGGTTGAATATAGCAAAATGTATTTAGGTACGCCTTATAGACACGGAAGTTGCAGTGCTAAACATGGTTTTGATTGTTCAGGTTTTGTCTATTTTGTTTTTAATCATTTCAAAATAAAAATACCTCGTTCCTCCAATGACTATCTTAATTATGGTAAATTAATTGAAATCGATTCTTGTAAAGCTGGAGATATTATAGTTTTTACTGGAACAAACGCTAAAAATAGAAAACCAGGACATGTTGGAATCATTATTTCTAAATATGGTGAAGAGTTACAATTTATTCACAGTTCATCTAATAAAAAAAATGGCGGCGTAAAACTATCAACGTTTACCGAATCACCTTATTATAGAGTGCGTTTTTTAAAAATTGTTAGAATAATTAATACGCATTAAAATAATGAATCAAAGTTTTTTTTACTAAAAACAAATTTCTTAATTATATTTGCATCAATCTTTTAGGGGTGCCTTATTCATTTTGTTTAAGGCTGAGATTATACCCATTATTTATTTGACAACGTGTCAATAAATATGCACCTGATCAGGATAATGCCTGCGTAGGGAAACAGTTAATTAAACGTTTTGCACCCCCTTGCAAAATAATTTTTAACATTAAAAAAACAAGAATGAACACATTCAAAAAAACAGTAGCGCTCACCCTCATGTTGGGAAGTAGCCAACTTGCAAAATCTCAATTCATGTTGAGTGGAGTATTAACTTCTAAAGAAAAAAAACCGATTCCATTTGGTATCGTTAATTTAAAAAATACCTATTTAACTGCCCAAACAAATGCAAATGGCGAATATGCCTTTACTAATTTAAGAGACGGTAAATATGTTGTTGTTGCCTCTGGATTTGGATTTAAACCTAGTTTAGATTCAATCACACTTACTAAAAATTTGACATTAAATATTGAGTTAAATGAAAATCCATTAAAGCTTGATGAAGTAATTTTAGTCAGTACAAGAATGTATACAAATTCGATTTTTGCTCATAATAATATAACGAGCGAAGATTTAAAAAAACAAAACATAGGACAAGACTTACCATATGCTTTGAATTCAATACCTTCTGTAGTGATCAATTCAGATGCAGGCAATGGTGTAGGTTACACTGGCATGAGAATTAGAGGAACCGATGGTACTCGCATAAACGTTACCATTAATGGAGTTCCTGTTAATGATGCAGAAAGCCAAATGACCTACTTCGTTAATATGCCAGATTTACTATCATCAACTGACAACATCCAAGTTCAACGAGGGGTTGGCACATCGGTCAATGGCGCTGGTGCATTTGGAGCAAGTATTAATATGCAGACGAATACACTTCAGGAAAAATCATACGCTCAAATTAATAATTCATTTGGTTCATTTAATACAATGAAAAATACGATTATGGCTGGAACGGGTTTAATCGATAAGCATTTTACTTTTGATGGAAGAGCCTCTGTGATTAAAAGTGATGGTTATATAGACAGAGCCAGTTCGAATTTGAGTTCTTATTATTTTTCGGCGGGATACTATGGAAAAAAAACAGAATTAAAAGCGATTGCCTTTAGTGGTGAAGAAAAAACTTATCAGGCTTGGTATTACGTTGATCAAGATAGTTTAAAAAAAGGAAATAGAACAGACAATCCTGCAGGGATGTATGTGGACTCTAATGGTAAAATACATTATTACAATAACGAAACTGATAACTACAAGCAAGATAATTATCAATTACTTGTCATTCATACATTTGGAAGTAAACTCAGAGCAAACATAACAGGGCATTACACAAAAGGACAAGGCTATTACGAGCAATTTAAACAAAGCGAGGAATTAAGTCAATACAACATGCCAAATGTTATTACTTCAAATGATACCATTTCTATTTCAGATATTATTAGAAGACGTTGGTTAGATAATGATTTCGTGGGGATCATTTCTAATATTGATTACAAGCCAAGTTCGAAACTTAATTTTATTTTAGGTGGCGGTTATAATACCTATTACGGTAAACATTTTGGAGAAGTTGTTTGGGCTCAATTTAGTAATACTAATGACCTTATACCAAAGTATTATGACAATAAAGCAACTAAAAAGGATGGAAACATCTATTTAAAAACATCTTACAAACCAACTTCTAAAATGAATGTGTTTGTTGATTTACAATTACGACATGTTGGATACGATTTTATAGGATTTGATACATCGCTTGTAAATACACAGCCACTAAACGCACGCTTTACATTTTTTAATCCAAAAGCTGGCATTAATTATTTACTTCCTAGAAATACGAGTGTGTATGGAAGCTTCGGTGTGGCGAATAAAGAACCAAATAGAGATGATTTTGTTCAATCGAGTACCAAAAGTAGGCCACAAAGCGAACAATTAGTTGATATAGAACTTGGTATTACTAAACGTTTCAAAAATTGCTACATCGCTATTAATTTATACAACATGAATTATAAAAATCAATTAGTACTTAACGGACAAGTAAATGATGTAGGTGCCTATAATCGTGTCAATGTTGATGCTAGTTACCGTCGAGGCGCAGAAATTGAGCTGAATGCGAACCTTTCAAAATACATTACCTTTAATGGAAATGTGACCTTATCTCAAAATAAAATCAAAAATTTTAATGAGTATATTGATAGCAGCGATGTGAATTATACCACTTATACACAGTATAAAAAAACATATACATTAACGGATATTGCATTTTCTCCAAATATAATTGCAGCAGCTAATTTTATATTTAAACCAATTAAACATTTAGAAATTGCTGTTTTAAATAAATACGTTGGCCAGCAATATTTAGATAATACCTCGAATAGCGAAAGAAAAATAAACGCCTATTTCGTGACAGATTTTAGAGTTAACTACACTATTTATACAAAATTAATCAAAGAAATAAATATTATGGCGATGATTTATAATCTGTCAAATACACAATACGAAACAAATGGATATACGTATAGTTACTATGAAGGAGAAAAGTTATTTACCAAAAACTTTTTAGCTCCATCCGCACCAACTAATGTGATGATTGGCTTGAATTTCAAATTTTAAATTAAAGATTTACTTAATAAAAAAATCCCTCGCTTAAATTAAGCGAGGGATTTTTTTGATATATAATCTACAATAATTTATTATTGTTTAATCAATTTAATAGTTTGTTGTTTTCCGTTTTGATTAAATAGAACAAAATAAATTCCAGTTGATTGATTTCTGATATCTATAAATTGTTTGCCTGCGCTTAAAACATCAGTCATTACGATGTCTCCTAAAGAATTTATAATAGAAACTTTAGTTGTTGAACTTAATTCTACTGATACTAAACCATTACTTGGATTTGGATAAAGATTAATATTTAATCTTTCTAAATTCAATTGATTAAGTCCAATACAGGCATCTACATTCTGCGTAATCGTAGATGAATTAGTACAGCCATTAAAACCTGTGCCTGTTACCGTATAAGTTGTAGTTACTAAAGGCGACACAGCTACAACTGAACCTGTTGCAGTAGTATTCCAAGTATAACTTATAGCTCCTGAAGCAGTTAAAGAGGCTGATTCACCAGCACAAATTAAAGTAGAATTACTCACAGCGGCTACAGTTGGAGTTGACCTAACATTCACATTATAATTTATATTTGAAACACATCCAAATGCGCTAGTTCCTGAAACGGTGTATGAAGTGCTTACTGTTGGCGTAACTACTGGCGAGCCACTTGAAAACGTATAACTAACCGCTCCACTTGGTGTAATTGTAAACGAATTTCCTCTACAAACACTACCTGGTGTTAATGTAATTGTTGGGCCTGCATAAACTGTTAAGGAACTTACTGCTGTATTTGAACAACCTGCTGTTGTACCAGTTACTGTATAATTATAAACGTTTGCAGCAAATGGTGTAACTGTTGAAGAACCATTTGAAAAATTATAAGTAGTTGCTCCTGATGGAGTCATTGTAAATGAACTTCCTCTGCAAATTGTTCCGCTATTTACGCTTACTATAGGTGTTGGAGTTACTGATACTGTACTAAATTGAACACCAGAACAACCAGCTGTATTTACACCTACTACAGTATAAGTTGTAGTTGCTGTAGGAGACACCACTGCCGAAAAGCTTGAATATGAATATGTAGTTGCTCCAGTTGGAGTCATTGTAAATGAATTCCCACTACAAATACTACCGCTGTTAACACTGAATATTAGAGATGAAGCAACTGTTACGGTAACAACTGCTGCATTTTGACAACCAAAAGCACTAGCACCTGTAACAGTGTATGATGTAGTTGTTGTTGGAGTAACTATTGCTGAACCACTTGAATACGTATAACTTGTAGCACCTGTTGGTATAATTGTATATGACCCTCCTGTACAAACACCACCTGAGTTACCTAAAACAATTGGCGTAGCATTCACAGTTATCGAAGCTACAGCTCCATTCAAACTTTTACAGCCCGCTGAACTTGTTCCAAAAACAGTATAAGATGTGTTTGCTGTTGGTGTAACAACTGCCGAACCACTTGAATAAGAATATGTGCTTGCTCCTGTTGCGACAAGTGTAAATGCATTACCACTGCAGATAGAACCTGAACTAACTGACACCGTAGGCAGAGGAATAGCATTTACAGTAACATTACTTAATGCTGTTCCTATACAACCTGCTGAATTTGCTCCAGTAATTGTGTAAGTTGCGTTAACTGTTGGTGTAACAATTGCTGAACCTCCAGAATAAGAATAACTAGTTGCTCCTGATGGAATAATAGTAAATGAATTTCCTGCACACACAGAACCAGAAGTTGCAGAAACTACTGGTAAAGCGCTTAATGATACTGTTATTGAAGAACGAGATGCTGAAGTACAACCAGCTGTTCCTGTAATAACAGCTTCAGCAAAATATGTTGCTGTAGCAGTTGGCGTAAATACATAATTACCTCCGCTTAAACTTGTGCCAACTAATGTGCCACCTGTTGCTGCTGTATACCAATTAATTGATGAGCCTGGTGAACTTGCAATTAGACTTGCTGTTGATCCAGGACAAACTGGGTTTGGCGTCGATATCAATGAAAATGGCACTGTACAAGGTGGTGGTGTTAAATAAGTACCATTAAAAATAACATCATCTATACTAAAAGTACCTGTTCCAGCTTCTGCATTCCATCCATAAAATCTAAATGTAACTGGCATAGTTATCAATGAAAAGGCCGGTGTTGACAATGCAATTTGACTTCCAACTTGTGCGGAGGTACCATCTGTATTAAAGTAAAATTCATTTGTACCTTGAACTGATAGATTTGTATTTGTTCCTGTGGATGCTGCTAAATTTGCAGAATAACCATTAATGCTAGATCTTACCGCATAGCTTCTTACACCAGTTCCAGAACGTTGAGACGTAAATGTAATACTATTTAAATTTAAAATAACAGTTGGTGATGGAGTAATAGTAACTTCAAAATATTTAGTTAAATCAATACTACCAGTCATTGTTGAATACGTGGTTGAACCAGTTACAGAACCAGTTCCCCAATTAGTAAAAGAAAAACGACCTGAAGCAGTAGATGCTGTGCTTGTTCCTACTGCAGAAAAAGAACCAAAAGTAGCGCCAGGGTCTGTTGGAACTGGAGTTGGATCCGTAACTCCAGTTAAAGAGGTAGTTGCTGCAAAATTATAAGTTGCAGTAACTGTTTGTGCTTTAGTAATAACTGCTAAAAGCAACAAAGAAAAAACAAGTAATTTTTTTATCATAATTTTAAGTTTTAAATTTAAACAAAAATAAAAAAAAATTACACACATCAAAATTATGAAATCATTAATAATCATCACTATTACAATTATATTCAGTTTAAAAGGCTATTCTCAATCTGAAGATGGATTAGTAAAATGGTTAACCATTGAACAAGCGCAAGAACTCAATAAAAAACAAGCTAAGCCTTTTTTAATCGATATATATACAGATTGGTGTGGATGGTGTAAACACATGATGAAAACGACCTACTCCAATCAAAGTATTGCAAACTATATCAACGCATTTTATTACCCAGTAAAATTTAATGCTGAAACTAAGGATACAATCACGTATAACGGAAAAGTATATAAACCAACCTCTAAAGAACCAAAAACACCTCACGAATTAGCTATCAAGTTTTTAGGAACAAGTTTAAGTTATCCTTCAACTATGTTTGTTAGTAACAATTACGAATACAACTTATTGTCTCAAGGATTTATCGAAGACAAAAAGATAGAACCATTGCTTGTGTATGTTGTCGAAAATATTTTTAAAACTACACCTTACGAAAAGTTTTCAGAACAATTTAATCATACATTTTACGATACCGTTTTTGTGAAAAAAAGAATTAAAACATACTCACTTAATGAAATTGAAAAATTACAAAAAAAGAAACCTCGTAAAGTATTAGTTAATATTTACGCTAATTTTTGCAACTCTTGTAAGGTTCAAAATGCAACCACCTTAACAGATACAAGCATAGCCAATTATTTAAACACGCATTTTTACGTGATGAATTTTGATGCCGAAAGTAACGATACGCTCGTTTATAAAAACGAAAAATGTTATAAAATAAATGCAAACGGATATCCATTAAACTCATTTGCCATAAAAGTTTGCAACAATCGTTTGCAGTTTCCTACGATGGCCGTGCTAGACGAACAAATGAATCATTTAGATGCGCTAAATGCGTTTTTCAATCCTGACATGCTAAAACCTGTTCTAAAATATTATGCTGAAGATAAATTTAAAGTCATGAATTGGCAAGATTATATAAACACTCAACAAAATCAAAAAAAATAAACTTACCGTTCATCCAATTTATAGGGATGATGTTGGTATTGTTCTTAATTTTAAAATGCATTAATTAGTGGTAAATTTAAATCCCTTATGAAACCATATTTTCAATTACTCATATTCATTACTTTCATATCTATTGCTGGTAAAGCTCAAATGCCCGGCATGGGCTCCATGAAAGGCATGAAAGATCCAAAACTTGGAAGAGTGTATGGTAAAATTTTGGACAACGCTACGGGATTACCAGTTGAATATGCCTCGGTTCAGGTATTATGGTACAGTAAAGACAGTTTATTAGGTGGTTCCTTAGTGAAACCAAACGGAGATTTTGCCGTTGACGGATTACCTTCCTTTGGACAAATAAGAGTGAAGGTTCAATTTATTGGTTATAAAAATTACATCCAAAAAGTATACTTATCACCACCCGATAAAGTTGACCAAGATTTAGGTGATATTAGACTCATGCTTGATGACAAAACAACGAGAGAAGTAGAAATTACAGCAGAGAAAAGCACGGTAACGTTAGGTATTGATAGACGAATTTACAATGTAGATAAAGATTTATCGGCAAAAGGTGGAACGGCTGTAGATGTAATGAAAAATGTTCCAGGCGTAACTGTTGACGCTGATGGTAATGCGCAATTACGAAATCAATCACCAACCATATTTGTAGATGGTAGACCAACTTCTTTAACCTTGCAACAAATACCCGCTGATCAAATTGATCGAGTTGAAATTATTACAAATCCATCCGTAAAATTTGATGCCAGTGCAACGGGTGGTATTTTAAATATCGTTATGAAAAAAAATACAAAGCCCGGTTACAATGGCATGTTGATGAGCTATATTGGAACAGGTGATCGATATGGTGGCATGGCTAGTTTAAATTTAAAAGGAGGGCCTTGGAATGTATCTCTCATGTATAGCTACAATCAAAGTATTAATAATAACAATGGTTATACAAATCGAACACAGTTGAATGATACAACAAAAACAGTATTAGGTTATTTCAACCAAAAAAACATTGCTCGAATGTCAAATCGTTTCAATTTTGGAAAAATAGGAATTGATTATAATATCAATAATCGAAACACAATTACCTTTTCAGAAATGATAATGGGTGGAGAGTTTAATACAAATGATATTCAGAATTATGCTGTATTAGGTCCAAATCAAACTACCTACCTTAGTGGCGATCGTATCAACAATCAAACGGCGAAGTTTAATCATTTCAATTCTCAACTAATATACCGAAAAACATTTCCTAAAATCGGAAAAGAATTAACCTTTGATTTAAATAATAATTTTACCATCTCAAATAATTCCTATCTATTTTCAACCTTCATGCCTTACGATTCTTTAGGCAATAGAACTGGTGAAAATTTTTATCAAAAAAATATTGGATCAACTGATGCCAATCAATTTACATTTCAAGCTGATTATGTAAATCCAATTTCTGAAACAAAAAAAATTGAACTAGGTGTAAAATCATATTACAAATATTCGGATAGTAAAAACAATACAGCAAATGCAATTGTAACAGCAGAAACATTTGAAAGAGATAGTGCCATGAGTAATCATTACATAATCGACGACATCATTAATGCTGCTTACATCAACTATTCAGCAAAAACATTTTTTGGAATTGGTTATCAAGCAGGTTTACGATTTGAACAATCTTATTATTCGGGAAAAATTGCAGATAAAAATTTAGCGTTCTCATATAGTTATCCATCAAACAGAGATGATATTTTAAAATCATTATTTCCAGCCATTTATTTTTCTAAAAAATTAAAGAAAAATCAAGAACTACAATTAAACGTCAGTAGAAAAATTCAACGTCCTAATTTTTATCAATTAATGCCATTCGTCATGTTTGCAGACAATCAAAACAGACGAATAGGAAATCCACAGTTAAAACCAGAGTTTAGAAACATCAGTGAAATTAACTACAACAAAATATTCAGTAAAGGAAGTTATCTTGGTTCAGGCTATTTTAGGTATGAAGAACAACCAATAACAGAAATAGCTTATTTTAGTCCAAACCCTGGCGAGTCAACAGTGCTAATTAACACAACCATTAATGGTAAAAATAGCTTTCGATATGGTATTGAAAACACCGTCAAACTCACTTTCTTTAAAAATTTAGATGTGACATTAAACGCCAACGCTTTCTACATTTACATTAAAGGTTTAGTTGTTGAAAATCAACCAGAAGTTACTGCCGAAGGATATGCCTACAATACAAAAGGAACAATCTCTTATAAATTCCCGAAAAACATTACCTTACAAGTTAATGGTAATTACGAATCTCCAAGAATATTATTATTAGGCTATTCTAAGCCAATCTATTCGATGGACGTTTCATTAAACTACATGATAAAAACAAAATGGATTTTGAATGCAACTCTCAGTGATGCTTTTAACACGCGGGTTTCTGGAACACATTATGAAACACCGTTTTATGTTCAAGATTTATCAAGAAGAAGAGAAACCCGTTACGTTAGATTTACTGTTTCCTATTTGTTTGGGAAAATGGATGCATCCATTTTTAAAAGAAGTAAGCAAATGAGAGGTATGGGTCAAGAAGGTGGAGGAAATCAAGATGGGCTTGATTTTAATAAATAACGAGGCGCTTATTAATCTACATGTGATTTCATTTTTAAAAACGAACTAAATAAATAGTATTCAATTTTTTTCATTTTTCTAATAATTAATAAAATGTTAAAATCAGAATTAAAATAGTGATTTAACATTAAGCCCTCTTTTTTTAATTATATTCGTTCATCTAAAAAACAAACATTATGCATTCATTAAAATTAATTTTATCGGTAGCAACTACTGTCTTATTTTTAAATAGCACAGCTCAAACAAAAAAAACAATTGCTACTAAGACATCAAACTCATTAAACTATGAATATGCCTTGAATGACCCATTTAAAGCAAGAATATACACCTTGAAAAATGGATTGAAAGTTTACATGAGTGTATATAAAAATGCTCCTCGTATACAAACCTATATTGCTGTAAAAGCAGGAAGTAAAAACGATCCTTCTAACGCAACAGGCCTAGCGCATTATTTAGAGCACATGTTATTTAAAGGCACAGATAAATTTGGGTCTAAAGATTTTGTTAAAGAAAATAATGAAATATCTAAAATTGAAAATTTATACGAAGTATACAGAAATACAAAAGATGAAAAATCGCGTAAACAAATTTACCATAACATAGATAGTATCTCTGGAGTAGCTGCAAAACATGCCATTGCAAATGAATACGATAAAATGTTGGCAGGAATTGGCGGGCAAGGAACAAATGCATATACATCATTTGATCAAACTGTTTATGTAAATGATATCCCATCAAATCAATTAGAAAGCTGGTTAAAAATTGAAGCAGAACGTTATCGCAAACCAATTTTAAGATTGTTTCATACTGAATTAGAAGCCGTATATGAAGAAAAAAACAGAGGATTAGATAGCGATAATAGTAAATTATGGGAAGCTGTATTTGCTGGTTTATTTAACAAACATACTTACGGAACACAAACAACCATTGGTACCATCGAACATTTAAAAAATCCATCGATGAAAGAAATTATGAAATATTTTAATGCCAATTATGTTCCAAATAATATGGCAATTTGTTTGAGTGGGGATTTTGACCCAGATGCAACCATTCGATTAATTGAACAAACTTTTGGCTCAATGCCTAGTAAGCCAGTAAAAGCTTACACATATGAAACTGAAAATCCAATCGTAAAAAAAATAACAAGTGAAGTTATTGGGCCTGATGCGGAGAATATTGCCATGGCATGGCGTTTTAAAGGGACTGGAACAAAAGATGCAGACATGATTACACTTGTTAATCTATTGCTATCAAATGGACGTGCAGGATTACTAGATTTAAATTTAAACCAAGAACAAAAAGTACTAAGCTCGGGTGGCTATGCTTATGTTTTAAAAGATTATAGTACTCATATTTTATTTGGCGAACCAAAGGAAGGTCAGAAATTAGAGGATGTAGAGCAATTATTACTCAATCAACTTTCTTTACTAAAAAAAGGTGAATTTCCTGATTGGTTAATGAGTGCTGTCATTACGGATATGAAATTTCAAAAAACAAAAGAACTAGAAAATAATCAATCAAGAGCTTCTGCATTTGTTGATGCATTTGTAAATGATACAAAATGGCAATACGCCGTAAATACGATTGATAGACTTTCGAAAATAACGAAACAAGACGTCATAGATTTTGTGAAATTAAATTATAACGACTCTAATTACGTAGTAGTATATAAACGAATTGGAGAAGATAAAAATATTCAAAAAGTTGAGAAACCAAGCATTACACCTGTTGAAGTAAATAGAAACGACCAGTCTGTATTTGTGAAAAATATTTTAAATGTAACACCTTCAACCATTCAACCCAAATTTATTGATTACGATAAAGATGTTACAAAAGCTGCCATTAAATTTAATATTCCATTATTATATAGTCAAAACACAGAAAATCAATTATTTGATTTATACTATACCTTTGATATGGGAACCAACCATGATAAACTATTGCCTTTAGCGATAGAATACATCCCATACCTTGGAACATCTAAAATGTCGCCAGCAGAAGTGCAACAAGCGTTTTATAAATTAGGATGCTCATTTAATGTATTCAATTCTGAAAATCAAACATGGGTTAGTTTATCAGGATTATCTGAAAACTTTAAACAAGCAACGCAATTATTTGAAAATTTATTAAATGACCCGAAAATTAATGAAGAAGTTTTAAAAAATTTAGTTTCAGATATCTTAAAAAAACGATCAGACGCGAAGCAAGATAAAAGAACGATTCTTCAAAAAATGTTGGTTAATTACGCTAAGTTCGGAGAAAATAATCCAGCAACGCATATTTTATCAGAAGGTGAATTATCATTAATAAAAACTGAGCAAATAGCAAGTTTAATTACAGCACTAACAAAATTTGATCACAAAATTTTATATTATGGTCCAAAATTAATTGGAGATGTAAAAGAAATATTAAATGAGACACATGAAGTTTTAAGCCCTGGATTAAAACCTATACCAAAAGAAACAAACTTTAAGCCACAATCATTTAATAACACAGTTTATGTGGTTGACTTTGATATGAAGCAAGCTGAAATCGTTATATTAACAGAAGGCCAATCGTACAAACCAGAAAACGTTCCTATCATAACAATGTATAACGAATACTTTGGTGGAGGGATGAGCTCTGTCGTATTTCAAGATTTAAGAGAATCGAAAGCACTAGCATATTCATGCTATTCAACATACCGTTCGCCACGTGATTTAAAACTTCCTTATTACAACTTTTCGTACATTGGTTCCCAGGCTGATAAATTGCCTGAAGCATTAAATGGTATGAATAACCTTTTAAATAATATGCCCAAATCAGAAAATGGATTTAATGCCGCAAAAGAAGCCATTTTACAAAATATAAAAACAGAAAGAATTAATAAGGCAGATATTTTATTTGATTATTTAAATGCGAAAAAATTTAATTTAAGTTCAGATATTAGACAAGATATTTACGAAAAAGTATCATCCATGACTTTTGAGAGCATAAAATCATTTCAAGATTCAGAAATTAAGAATAAGCCAAGTGCAGTTTTGGTGCTAGGAAAGAAAGATTTGCTTGACATTAAAACACTTGAAAAATTTGGTACAATCAAATACTTAACCTTGAAAGAAATATTTGGGTATTAATTTTATTTAATTGTAAATAAAAAAACCTTTATTCTTTTTTTCGGTTTTCAATTTAAATTAGTATTTATCTTTAAGATAGATAATTTCCTTAATAATGACTTGGCTATATATAATAATGGTTGATTTATAGAATATTGCCGAAAACATAAAACAAAAGTATGATACTAACTTCCTGATGAGTATGATATTTCGTTAATTCATAAAACAAGATTTTCTTTTCTTTAAGATGTAAGGAAATTGCGAATAAATTAGAAATTTATACTTAATGAATTAAATATAAACCAAAAACAACAACATAATCTGATCATCAAGAATCGTTTAATGTAGTCGTACCTTATAGAATATTAATAAGCTGTTTAAATTATTGTCATTAATTTTCATGATAAGATTTATTTGTAAACAAAAAACCCCTAAAGTTTACACTAAAGGGGTTTATTGAAAATTGGCATCGACATACTCTCCCAGGTTTTA
>JBIISW010000041.1:0-17837 GCA_044340865.1 Bacteroidia bacterium
CCAAAACAAGTTATTGATGCTATCACTAATTATTATACTAATCAAAATAGTAATATTCACCGTGGCGTTCATACCTTAAGTAGAGAAATCACCATTGCATACGAAGAAGCACGTAAAACAATACAAAATCACCTCCATGCTAAGTTTGCTCATGAAATAATTTTCACGAGAGGCACCACAGAATCGATCAATTTAGTTGCGCATTGTTTTGGTAAAATACAAATTGAAGCTGGAGATGAAATTATTATCACACAAATGGAACATCATAGTAATATTGTTCCGTGGCAACTATTGTGTGAAGAGAAACATGCGATTCTGAAATTTATTCCTATCAATCAAGCTGGCGAATTATTAGTAGAAGAACTTCCTAAATTGATTACTTCTAAAACAAAATTAGTAGCCTTCACTCATATTTCAAATACATTAGGGACGATTAATCCAGTTAAGGAAATAATACATACAATTAGAAATTTATCTCATGCTGCTATTTTAGTTGATGGAGCGCAAGCGGTACCGCATTTACAGCCTGATGTGCAAGATTTAGATTGTGATTTTTATGTATTTAGTGGGCACAAATTATATGGTCCAACAGGTGTTGGTATTTTATACGGAAAAGAAGAATGGCTAAATAAATTTCCGCCTTATCAAAGTGGTGGTGGAATAATAAAAACAGTTACATTACAAAAAACTGAATTTGCCGATTTACCACTAAAATTAGAAGCAGGAACACCCCACATTGAAGGAGGGATTGGTTTGGCAGAAGCTATTAACTACGCAGCGAATATTGGCTTTGAACAGATTCAAAAACAAGAACATGAATTATTACAATACCTCACCAAAAAATTATTAGGAATAGATGGAGTTACGATTTACGGAACTTCAAAAAACAAAACAACAGTTGTTTCTTTTAATGTGGGAGATATTCATCCTTTTGATATTGGCACATTATTAGATAAATATGGCATCGCCGTTCGGTCCGGCCATCATTGCACTCAACCGCTTTGGGAATTTTATCATGTTCCAGGGACAATTAGAGCATCCTTATCATTTTATAATACCATTGAAGAAATTGATTACTTTATAGATGCACTTAATAAATCCATTAGATTACTGAGTTAATTTTTAAACTTCAAATTATGCTAACGAAAATAATTTCATGTATTATTTTATCCGCGCTATTTATTTCGTGCGGATTAACGGATGACATCACTAAAAAAGATTCGCCAACAACTGGAAAAGTAAATTTTTATTTTGATGAAGGATTAACACTCCATATCCAAAATCAAATGTCAACATTTAAAACAACCTATACATACGCCGACATTAATTTGGTGTCAACTGATGAAAAGACTTGTATTGAAGCGCTTTTTAATGATAGTGCAAAAGTTATTGGTATTTCAAGAATGCTAAGCGAAGACGAAATTAAAAAATTTAAACAAAAAAATATTTCAGTAAATACATCTTTAGTAGCACAAGATGCGATTGCAATTATTGTCAATACAAACTTCAGCGACTCAACTATTTCCATTCAACAATTAAAACAATTGCTAAGTGGTAATGATAGTAATTATGTAAAAGACAAACACATCCATGTCATTTTTGATAATCAAAATTCCGGAAGTATCCGTCAATTAAAAGATTCTATACTTGAAAAAAACAACTTTGGGAAAAACTGCTCGGCTGTAAAAAACACACCTGAGCTCATTACCTCCATATCTCAAAACTCTTTGTCTATAGGCATTTGCGATTTTGCATGGCTTAGTGATAAAGATGATATAACAACGAAAGCGTTTTTAAAAACGGTTAAAATATTAGCTGTTTCTAAAAAAGATTTTGAAAAAGCCTATATGCCTGATCAATCAAATATTGCAACGAATGACTATCCATTATTAAGGAATATCTGTATTATACGTCGCAGTTCAGAATTTACCTTAGGCAAAGGTATTGAAACATTTATTGCTGGTCCTGTTGGACAAATGATGTTTTTAAAACAAGGATTACCTCCTAACAGACAAGAGGAAAGATTAATTGAAATTGATATGTCTCCTTTAAAATAAAAAATTATTTTTTATAAATTAATGCGACTGCATAAGCATTAACACCTTCTTCTCGTCCAACGTAACCAAGTTTTTCGTTGGTGGTAGCTTTAATGGAAATGTCATTCACACTAATATTCATAATTGGAGCTAATACATTTTGCATGGCTTCAATATGGGGATTAATTTTTGGAGCTTCTAAACTCAATGTAGAGTCAACATTGCCAATAGCGAATCCATTTTTATCTAAAAGTGCAACGACTTCTTTCAACAAAATTTTACTATCTGCACCTTTAAAGCGTTCATCGGTATTAGGAAAATGAAAACCGATATCTTTTAGATTAGCAGCACCTAATAATGCGTCACAAATAGCGTGTAATAAAACATCGGCATCGCTATGCCCTACACAACCTTTATCAAACTCCAATTTGATGCCGCCTAACCAAAGTTCTCTTTCTGTACCTAATGGATGCACATCAAAACCAAAACCAACTCTTATATTTACCATAAACCGTATTTAATTTTTAAAAGAATCTATTTTCTGTCGTACTGACAACAGGTGTGCAGATTATCATATGCCAAATCATTCCCTTTATACTTCTCGTTATCATAGCCCACCAATGAAATATTTTTTTGAATACTATCAAGAGAAATTATTTTATCATCGTAAGAAACCGTCATGAGTTTACTTTCAACGTTCCAATCCGAATTAATAACGCCATTTAGTTTTAATGAACTTTCAATGGTTTCTTTGCACATATCACAATTTCCCCACACCTTAAATGTTGATGTCGTTACACCATTACTTTTCTCTGTTTTAGATAAATGATCTTTCTTTTCACCTGCGTTACAAGCTACCATCAAAACTGATAAAGAAATAAATATTATACTATTTATTCGTTTCATTGTAAATTATTTTTTATTTCAAATGACTATTCAAAAAAAAGGAGATAAATATCTCCCAATTTTTTTATTGAATCATTACTTTTTAACGGTATTAACTGAAGCCGGAACAACAATGATTGTTGACAGCCCAGCTCTTGCATTTGTATGATTAGGATTAATTTTCAAACATTCTTCCCAATAATATTTTGCTTTATCGTATTGTTTCTTTTGATAATAAGCACTACCTAAATTATAATAACCTTCTGGATTACTTTTAACTAGTAACATCGTATGACGCAGAATATAAATGGCACTGTCTAATTGTCCACGCTGAGACATCTGATAACCTTTATTCAATAAATCATTATAAAATACCTGATAATAACTTGCTAAATACGGGTTGTTTGGATATAAATTTTCGGCATGCTTCCAATAAAAAAGAGCGTCCCGTGTGTTACCTAATTTAAAACTTCCTAAACCTAAATTTAAATACCCATTAACATAACGTGGATGCAATTCAACAGCATGCTTCAAAAATTTAATTCCTTTGTTTAATGCTGTTTCGCGTTTATCCTTATAACCACCAGCTTTTACTTCTTCATCAGTAATATGAAGGGTTCCGTTATAATCGTTATAGCTATCAACTGTTTGACCTGGCCTTAACTTACCTGTAATTTCTTTGGTGTCAGCCAAGTCAATCCAACGAGCTCCCGCGTTACCTAAACATAACACAGAGTTTGGCATAGTTTCAACATCCTTTAAAAATAAAGTAACATCATTTTTCCAATCCCAGTTTCGTTCCCATGTTTTGCATCCATATAAAAATGCCATACCTGAAATCAGTGTTAAAAAACCAAAACGTTTAAAATTTAAATTAACACTTTCAGGTATTTTATCAAAACCTTTAACGATTAACCAAGCTAATGCTATCACAAATCCAATGGTTGAATGGAACAATAAACGTTCGCCCATTGTAGCTCCAATGTCCATTAAAATATTTCCGATCATTAATAAAAAAGCAAAATACACGGCGATTGCAAAACCAAGTGCATGACGTTTTAAAATTAATTTTATTCCAGCATACACTAAACCTAAATGCAACACTAAAGAAACAAGTGTATCCCAACTTTTGAAGTTTCTGAATTGAATCGAATTAAAAGAATAATCAGAAGATAAAGGATGAGGAAACCAACACAAATTAAAGTATTTAAACAATACATAAATTTTTGTTGCCCATTGCTCCTGCTGACTTGCTAATAAATAAGGATTATTTAAAATTTCAGTATCAGGAACGCCTGGTTTTAATTTAACGGCTACTAAACGCATGCCTAAATAAAACAGCAGGATGAAGAAATGCCAACTCATTAAAGTTCCATAATCTTTCTTTTTGGAGCCTAAAATAAATACGCCAAACACTAAATAAATTATTGGAAAAATCCAGAATGACAAATTAGGTTTTGCACCAGGACGAGCTGTAATATCAAATTGTTTTTTGAGATACAACATCAATAATGCGCAACCAAAAAAGACAAAAAAGACATACAAAGATTGTTTAAAATCTTTAGATTGAAAAAACGTTTTAGGGTTAAAATCGAACGTATGAAAAACATACAATGCTATTGGAATTAACACAACTAAAACCACGGCATATTCTTTAGACAATAGCGCTAATAAGAAATTAAACGATGCTAGAAATAATGCTCTTGGTGTTTTTTCGGTAATGTATTTAAAAGAATAGAAAAAGGTGAGTGAAATAAATATCAATGAAAAAATTTCATCTCTACTCTTCACATTTGCAATGGCTTCAGAATGGATGGGATGCATTAAAAACAAAATAGCTGCTAGAAATGCAATATCATGATTATCCTTAAAAATATAATTTCTAAAAAACAGAAACAAAAGCATCACACCAATAATAAATGTTAGGATGTTAACTAAATGCCTAACCCAAGCATCTTTTACCTGACAGTCTACTTCATTAAAAATACCATCTTGATTAACATCTTCTTCCGCATCATCCACGTTATTTTTATTTTGATCCCAACATCTTGACGGATACAAACCATTATCATAAGCGCCAATAAACTGCTGTTCAATAGCAAAACTAACAACAGATAAAGGACGATAACGACCTCCAGCCAACTGATCTGTAGCATTCATTCGACGGTAAAAACTTTCGTAGGCGTCTTTCGTCATAATGCCTTTAATACCTTTGATACCTTTAATCACATGGTCATTTTGATGAATAATAATACCATCATCAAGCGCGTATTCATTATTTAAAGAAGTGAGATTAAAAATTAAACCCAATAAAATAATTACTATAAATGGGGCTGTTTGATTCTTGAAAGGAAAAAAACGAAACGTGTTTTTTAATTCAGTAAATACAGGTTGCTTGTTTGTAGTCGTTTGTTTTGCCATAAAAAATATTGATATATTACAAATATACTTAAATATATAAAAAAATGATTTTTGATTTAAAAAAATTAGTTAAAAATACCTAAATTGCTTATCCATAATGAAAAAAACAAGCACAAATAAAGCCATCCGCTATCTACTACTAGCCTTCTTGGTTGGTGCTATTGCTTATTTTATTGATCTAAAAAATCATTATTCTACACAAAAATTAGCAGAGATTGCCGAATATAATTTACAAAAAAAAGAAGTCATTGCGGAAAAAAAATTAGCAGAATTACTACATTCTATAAAAAATAATCCACCTAAAAAAATAAACCTACTAGAAAGTGACATTTCAACAGAGCTTTACAAAACGGAAGAAATTGGTCTTTATGCATATAAAAACGATACATTAATTTACTGGTCGGATAACGAACCTGCCATAGATTTAATTAATTTAAAAATAAAATCATTTTCGGAAATTATAAAATTACGAAATGGTTGGTATGAATGTTTAACTATCAATAAAAAGAAATCCGATAACATTGCTGTGTTTGCCCTAATCAAACTAAAAACAGAATACGAATTTGAAAATAAATATTTAAAAAATGAATTTAGTAAATGGTTAAACCTTCCAATTAATACAGACATTGTTATCCCTGCAAATATAGCAGAACATAGCATATCCTCAAAATACGGGCACGCCCTTTTCGAAATTAAAAGAAACGAAACTTACTACAAAGATTTAGACACAAATTTAATAAGCAGTGCTCTTTTTTTACTTTGTTTTTTGTTCTTATTTATTAGTATTTACAATGCATCTAAACAATTCATTAAAAATAAATGGTTTCAAAGTGTGTTTATTTTTATGAGTGTTTTATTTATTAGAACAGGGATGGTCTATTTTAAAATACCTAGTTGCTTTTATTTGACTAACTTTTACAATGCCACAATTTTTGCAAATGCCGATTCATTTTATTTCTCGTTACTTGGAGACGTGATGCTAAATTCCATTTTACTTTTATTTTTCAGCTTCTATTTATTAACATCAAAAATTAATTTAACCCACATTACGTTTTCAAAAAAGCTAAAAATTGTAATCGTTTATTTAATCTTAATCTTCATGTACGCGATGTTAGTGCCATCTTTAATACATAGTTTAATAACAAATTCACACATTACATTTAATATAAATCGAATATTTGACTTTAATTATTTTTCACTTATTGGTATTATTTCCATCAGTATTACTTTACTCGGATTTTACTTTGCCTTAGAAAAACTCATTATACTATGTGTTAAAAGTTTTAATATTAGGAAGCAACATTTATTTATTTACGGAAGCTCACTTATTCTTATTATTTTCCTTCTAAACATTCTAAAAGCTGATGTGTTTTTCTACCTATGGTTTATGCCATTAGCCATTACAAGCTATCTATTAAATCAGTTCAAAATTTCTGCAAATTTTATGAATACTGGGCTTAAGATTTTAATTGTTGCGTTTTGCATGTCTGTTTTTTTTAATAAATATGAAGAATCAAATAAAAGAAATACATTCATGGCACTATCTTACATATTAACGGATAGACAAGATGCTATTGCAGAAAATGAGTTTACGAAAATTATTCAAAACTTAAAAAAAGATTCTAAACTTAAAAATCTAATTTCTTTGCTCCCATTAAGTAGTCAACAAATAGAACAAAGTATTAAACAGATAAATTTTAGTGGGTATTTCGAACGATATGATGTTGTATTGTCTTTATTTAAGCAAACGCAACCTGTATTTCAATTCAATGAACCAAAATACACCACTATTAATTATTTCGAAAATCAAATAGAACATTCAAGCCAACCCACAATTTGTGAAAATTTATATTTTATTGACAAAAAAAATAAACCGATTAGATACATTGGCAAACTAAACCTATCAAATTATGACTTTTATAAAGATTCGAGTTACTGCTTATACTTTCAACTAGATCCGAAACTCATCAATAACATTGGCGTTTTTCCCGATTTATTGTTGAATAAAACCTTAGAAAATAGAGTCGAAAATAAACATATTTCATATGCGGTATATGATAACAATAAGTTACAAATGTCATTTGGAAATTACACCTACCCTGCTTATTATTTTAAAAATAAAAATATAGATAATCGTAATGGCGTTCAACATTATATTTACCCAAAACATAATAACACAACCATAATTATTTCCGACAAAAAAATTAGCTTTTATAATTATTTCACTTCCAGTTCATACATTTTTGTTTTCTTCTCTTTACTGATTATGTTTGGAACATGGCTATATGCCCTCTTCAAAAAAGGGAATTATAATTTTCAAACATTAAACAATCGAATTCAATTTATTTTTATATCTATCATTGCTTTATCATTGACTGCTGTAACTTTAGGTACTATTTGGGTTGTCAGTAGTCAATCTGAGATTAAAAATGTTAATGAATTACTTCAAAAATCACAAACAATTTTAAATGAATTAAAACAGAATGTTGGTCAACAAAACGAACTAGATCAAAGCTATAAAGAATACTTTAATTTTACTTTGAAAAAATTATCTCAAGTGACCAGCAGCGATGTTTCATTGTTCGATAAAAACGGCATCTTATTCTCTACCTCTCAACCTGCGATTTACGACCAAGGCTTAGTTTCGAAATATATGAATCCAAATGCATATTCTGTTTTGTTGGGAAATGAAACAAGTAACTTTTCGCATCGAGAAGCCATAGGAAATTTAAATTATGTGTCAACATACATTCCTTTTTACAATATTGAAGACAAACTGCTTGGCTATTTAAACTTACCATATTTTGCGAGGCAAAAAGACTTAGAAAAAGAGTTATCTGCGTATTTAACAACGTTATTAAATATTTATACCATTCTATTTGTAATTACTACGCTATTTGCTTTACTAGTTTCTAATTTATTGACAAAGCCTTTGCGTATTATCAAACAACAAATTTCAAACACGAAATTCGTTAAACATTTTAATCCTATTAAATGGGAATCGAAAGATGAAATCGGAAGTTTGGTAACCGAATATAACGCAATGATTATTGAATTAAAAAAGAATTCAGAACTACTAGCTCAATCAGAAAAAGAAAAAGCATGGCGCGAAATGTCGAAACAAATTGCACATGAAATAAAAAATCCATTAACACCAATGAAACTAAATATCCAACATTTACAGCGTGTTGTAAAAACTAACCCTGAAAATATTTCAGAGAAAGTAGATAGTGTGGCAAATGTTTTAATTCAACAAATTGACATACTATCAAACATTGCAACCGAATTTTCTAACTTTGGGAATTTTCCTGAAACAAAATTAGAACGAATTGATTTAAATGAAATTTTGCAAAAAGAAACTCAGTTGTTTAAAATAAGTTCGGATTGTAAAATCGAATTATATACTGAACCTAATTTATTTGTGATGATAGATAAAGAACAATTTTCGAGAGTAATTATCAATTTAATAAAAAATGCTGAACAAGCTATACCAAAACATCGAACAGGTGTGATAAGATTATCTGCTTATAGAAAAGAACAAATCATTGATATTACATTAGAAGACAATGGAGTTGGCATTGCAAAAGAATTTTATTCAACTATTTTTTTACCAAACTTTACAACAAAGAATTCTGGCACTGGATTGGGCTTGGCTATGGTAAAAAATAGTATTCAAAATTTTAATGGTCATATTACTTTTGAAAGCGAATTAGAAAAAGGAACCACTTTTAAAATAACATTGCCGGCTTTTTAACTTACATTTTTTTTATTTTTTTTGATATGCCATTAAATAAATATAACTCATTATCATCCTTTTTTCTGCATCTAAATAAATAAGATGTTATCGATTCTATTTCAGAAAACTCTTGCTTAAGTAATGTTTCACCTTTGTCATTGATGACTCCTATTTTATCATCTTCTACCCAAACTTTATATAGAAAAGAATTGACTTTTGAGATAGTTCCATTCTGAATTTCATAAACTAACTTTCCTTGTGTTGTAATAATTTGAGATGCTTTCGAAGTTTTTACTATCGCTAAATTATTTTCAAAATCTGTAGCTTGAATATATTCAATTGACGTAACTGATTTCAATTTTCGATCAACAAAACCATACTTATTATTTTTCTGAATGCGAATCAAATCACACTTTGCGAAAAACAAATTAGTATACATTCCGAATGGTATACTAGATCTGCCATTTGCATCAATAAGTGAAATATCATTATTTCTTAATAATTTAAAATACTTTCCGTTTGTGTAATAATTTACATCGTACATTGCATTGTAAGTAAAATCAATTTCCGTCACAAAGCATTTATCAAAAACATCAAAAAAACCATATTTATTATCTTTGACAATGAGATATATTCCATTTTTACAAACAGCTATATAATCAAATTGAGGAGTTAATACCAGCTGCTCACTTGAATTCATTAAGCCAAATTTTTTATCCTTCGAAACTATAATTATGTGGTTGGTATCAACACCTGAAACCCAATCCCATTGAGCATTTAACTGTTGATTATTTTTATTTAACAAGCCAAAATAAGATGTGAAATAATAGGCAAAACCATTTTTAAAATCTCCTAGTTTATTATATAAAAACGGAATAACAACATCACCTTTATCGTTAATAGCACCATACTTTTCTTTGTCTTTACAAACAAATAATTTTTCAGACTGTGAATTTATTTCTTGATATGATTTTGAAATAATTTGGCCAATTCGATTCATTAGACAATACGCATTATTTCTTTTAACGATCGTTATTCCATTTTTAAAAGTTTCGGCTTCGTCAAAAAAAGAAGTAAACATTCGTTCTCCCAGTTTATTGATAAAATAACACGTATCATTGTTACATACACTTGCCAAACCTTCAGAAAAATCTGAAGCTTCATCAAATTTTGGTGCTATTATCCAATTACCTAGTGTGTCGATATAACCCATTTTTTCATCTTTATTCTTAAATGGAATGAGGAGGTTTTCTGTTGCTCGCAATTCCTTTTCAATAGCTTCTCGGAATGGGTATTGAGGATATTCAATTACAAAATTTTGTAAATTCTCTTTCGAATAGTTCGTAACCGTTAGGCTATAAAAAAACTTCCATGCTTCCTCTTGAGTTATAGATGTGCTATATCTAATAATAAAATGATACAAACTATCTTTATTCCTTAAATCAGTTATCAAGGAAAATAGTTTAATTTCAGCACTATGTATATGACTATTCTTTGGGAAATTTTTAATAAATAACTGCAGGGAGTTTATATTTACTGTGCTTGTTTGCTCATAATATTCAAAATCATCATAAAGCTTTCTTGCCTCAGTCATCAAACTACTTTCAGGATGATTAAGCATAAACAATTTTACGCTATCACTGCTTTTGTAAACCAAGAGCTTTTGATACAAGCAATCATCCCGAACTAAAAAAGCACATTGTATTAAAGAATCTTTAGCAAAATAAAAATGAGCTAAAAAATGATTCGAACTATCAACTAATTTATTTTTGCAATACTTAACATATCCGTTAAGAGCAATCGTTTCTGCAAGCATTTTGATCGACTCTTTATTGATTATAAAAGTACTAAATAGTGCAGAATCGTTTGTGTTTTTTAGGGCAATTGAAATGTATTTTGCAGCACTATCAATATCAGAGAAAGGATTATCTATCCGATTAAAAATAACAGATAAACCATAAGACGCCTGTGTTGGATTTGTTTTAATGGATGCGTAAAAGAGTTTTTTTGCCTCAAAATAATTAAAAACAGATAATGCTAGGTAAGCTCTACTGATTTTACTCGCATTTAAAAACTGCGGCAATAAACATGTTATTACAATAATTAGTTTTATTTTCATAGAAAATCAATAAATCGCAATAAAATTATACTTTTGCTAACCAATTTAATCATAAAGATGTTCACAACCGGAAAAATTTTATTTGCATTCTTTTTTTTTATCGCATTTTCAATTGGCATGTTTTATGCCTATAAAAAAGATTTTAAAGTAAATACCATTCATTTTTCAGGCTCTAGAAAAACATTAATTTATATCATCATCGTTATGAGTTTATTATTTATGTTTGTGAAGTTACGTCACTACTTATAAAGTAGTTCGTTTTAGTAAACAAATCATAGAGATATTATTAAATTATCCTCATACACCAAAAACAAGATAAATTAAAACCTTATATTTGAGGTAAAATTCTATTATCATAAAATTAAAATACATGGAACAAGTTTTAAAATCTTTAGGTATAAAAGACCTAAACAATGGGTGCTCAACTGGAAGTCAATTTTTTGCAAGTGGAAATATTATTGAATCATATAGTCCTGTTGATGGCAAATTAATCGCAAGAGTTCAAGTAGCTAATGAAGCTGATTACGAAAAAGTAGTTAAAGTTGCTTCAGAAGCCTTTTTAACTTGGCGTAACATCCCTGCCCCAAAACGCGGTGAAATAGTTCGTCAGTATGGCGAAAAATTAAGAGCAAAAAAAAATGAATTAGGGAAATTAGTTTCATATGAAATGGGTAAATCTTTGCAAGAAGGTTTGGGTGAAGTTCAAGAAATGATTGACATTTGTGATTTTGCAGTTGGTGTTTCCCGTCAATTGTATGGTTTAACTATGCATTCTGAAAGAGAAAATCATCGCATGTATGAACAATGGCATCCATTAGGAATTGTTGGAATTATTTCGGCATTCAATTTTCCTGTTGCTGTTTGGAATTGGAATACAGCGTTGGCATGGATTTGCGGAGATGTTTGTATTTGGAAACCATCAAGTAAAGTACCTTTATGTGCTGTAGCTTGTCATAATATTTGGATTGAAGTGGCTAAAGAAAATAATTTGCCTGAAGGTGTTTCTTGCTTATTAGTAAGTCCTAGTGCCATTGGAGAAAAAATGTGTGAAGATACGCGCATACCGTTAGTTTCTGCAACAGGTTCAACACGAGTGGGAAGAATTGTTGGGACAAAAGTAGCAAGTCGTTTCGGGCGTTCTATTTTAGAATTAGGCGGAAATAATGCCGTTATTATTTCTCAACATGCAGATTTACCAAATGTTTTACCAGGAATTGTATTTGGTTCTGTTGGAACAGCAGGACAGCGTTGCACCTCAACACGACGTTTAATAATTCACGAATCTATCTATGAAGATGTTAAACAAAAATTAGTTAGCGCTTATAAGCAATTGCGCATTGGAGATCCATTAAATGAACATAATCATGTGGGGCCATTGATTGATAAAGGGGCTGTAAAAGAATACCTAAATGCTATTGAAAAAGTAGTTGCAGAAGGTGGAAATATTTTAGTTCCAGGACAAGTATTAGAAGGTAGTGGTTACGAAAGTGGGTGTTATGTGACACCTTGCATCGCAGAAGCGAAAAACCATTTTGCAATTGTTCAACATGAAACATTTGCTCCTATTTTATACATCATGAAATACAGCACACTAGATGAAGCTATTGCGATTCAAAACGGAGTTCCTCAAGGGTTATCATCATCGATTATGACATTAAATATGCGTGAAGCCGAACAATTTTTATCTACTAATGGTAGCGATTGTGGTATTGCAAATGTAAATATTGGAACAAGTGGTGCAGAAATTGGTGGAGCATTTGGTGGAGAAAAAGAAACTGGCGGCGGTCGCGAAAGTGGCTCTGACAGTTGGAAAGCGTATATGCGTCGCCAAACAAACACGATTAATTACGGCACAAAATTAACCTTAGCTCAAGGAATCAAATTTGATTTCTAATTCATTAACTAAACCATAAAAATTCAAGATTATTAAGCACTTGAAATAAAAAAACAAAAACATGACAATAACAAAAAACAAAGTTGTATCGGTAAATTATCATTTGTCGGCACATGTAGAAAATGAAGCGCCAGAATTAATTGAGCAAACTACCAAAGAAACTCCATTTGTTTTTCTTTTTGGCGGTGGTCAATTATTGCCTGACTTTGAAAATAATTTACAGAATAAAAAAGTAGGTGATAAATTTGATTTTGCTGTTATACCTAAAAATGGATACGGAATTTCTGATCCTGAAATGATTGCAAAAATACCTAAAGAAGCATTTCATGTTGACGGTGTATTTGATTCGGAAAGAGTGATTGAAGGAGAAGAGCTAATGATGAATGATGCAGACGGAAATGAATTAATGGGATTTGTAAATGAAATTGGTGATAATTATGTAATTATGGATTTCAACCATCCTTTAGCTGACCATCATTTGCATTTTGTTGGCGAAGTGCTTTCAATTCGCGAAGCTACTCCAGAAGAGCTTGATCATGGACACGTTCATGGCGCTGGTGGTCATCATCATTAATTATATTTTTTATATACTTAAATTAATAAATGACTGAAACATTTCCTGTTTATAGAAAATATACCAATAACAAAAATTACTTTAAAATTATTAATGATAATGAATTTATTGAAATTTCTGTTATTGGTAAACAGGTGATTATTAAAAAAACAGAAGCGAAAATATATCCAGATAAACTATTTATTTCGGACTTAATACAATGCTCCCTCTCTATTCTTGAAATTTCTGAAGAAGAATTTATATCGATCGAAAAACAATCGAATGAGTTAGAATAGTTTAATTTTGTATTTCTCGGCCATCTTTTGCAATTGCTCATTACTCACCTCGTGAACATTTTTTTGGTGATGGTATTTTTCAACTGTTACAATATGCAGCGAGTAATTAAAATCCTTAGCTAATTTAAAATAAGGTTCAAGTTCCCAATCTAGTGTAAAGGTATTGTGAACGAAAACTTTCACTTCGTTTGCCAACAAAGCCAATTTCGTATTTTCCTCACATTGCTTATAAGCTAAATGATTTGTTTTAAAATCAAACTGATATTCATTGGTTTGTTCATTGGTGAAAAAGTCATCAACCGAAAACATCGGGAATTTTCCTCTGTCAGAAAGTAATTTAGCTAAAGTTGTTTTTCCACTTCCTGGCAAACCCCTTAATAATATAAGACTACCGTTGGTTTTCATAAAATTAAAAACCCAAACCTTTTAGGTTTGGGTTTTGTGGTACCTCCAGGAATCGAACCAGGGACACACAGATTTTCAGTCTGTTGCTCTACCGACTGAGCTAAGGTACCAACGTATTCGGGGTGCAAATTTAGTAGAATTTTTTGTATTGCAAAAAAAAACTTAAAAAAACTTAAAATCATGTTACTTATCAAGTATTTATCTATTTTTATACTCCATTGAATTTAGTTGTAGATATAGGAAATACGCGAACAAAAACCGCTTTATACCAAGGTGAAACCTTAGTAGATTTATCTATACATAATCATTATGAAGATATTTTTTTTGGAGACTTTATAGAAAGAAGCTCTAATATTATTGTTGGTAGTGTATTAAATGATGTGGACGCTCTGATCTCTAAGCTCTCAAAATTAAAACCCTGTCAATTATTTACGACACAAACACAGATTCCTATTCAAAACAAATACCAATCTATTTCTAGTTTAGGCTCTGATAGAATTGCTGCTTCAATTGGTGCTTATTACTTATATCCAAATAATAATGTTTTAGTTATTGATGCAGGAACTTGTATTAAATATAATTTCACTAACTCCAACAACGAATATCTAGGAGGAGGTATTTCACCAGGAATTGAAATGCGATTTAAAGCATTGAATCAACTAACCGCCAAATTACCGCTCACTCCATTTAATAAGAACTTTGATGAACTAATTGGTAGTTCAACTGAAAATTCAATTTTATCAGGTGTTATAAATGGAACAATTCAAGAGATTGATGGGATCATAACTTATTACAAGTCAGATTTTCCAAATTTAATTTGTGTTTTAACGGGAGGCGATGCTGAATACTTGTCAAATCGCTTAAAAAATAGCATCTTTACGCATCGAAATTTAGTACTAAAAGGATTAAACGATATTTTAAATTACAGCATTGAAACCAACACATTATAATACATTTCTAAAAACTTTGACTTTTAGTCTATTTTTACTAATTCTTAGTTTCAACACTTTGGCTCAAAGTTTAACATCTAGTCCTTATTCACGGTATGGTTTTGGAGAATTAAACACTCAATCATTTGCAGCACAATCTGCTATGGGAAATTGTTTTATTGCCTACCAACAAGATTCTATCGCTCCTTTCTTTATTAACATTGCTAATCCTGCCGGCTTATCTGGTATAAAATTAACTATACTCGAATTAGGTGGGCAAGCTCAGTTCACTAATATTAGTAGCTCAACAACTAAAATCAATAAAACAAATACTAATTTCTCATATGGATCGGTTGCGTTCCCAATAAAAAAAATTGGCGGTGCTGCATTTGGCATTATGCCTTATAGCACAAGTGGTTATAAAATTACCTCATTGCAAGAAGAAGCAGCCGGAACAATGACTTATATCTACAAAGGCGATGGCGGATTAAGTAAAGCATTTGTTGGCACTGGGATTAAACCTTTTATGAGTAAAGAATATCGTTTTTATTCATCTGACATGGCCGATTCACTTACAAAATATCAAAAAGTAAATCGTTATAAGTTTTATAAATTTGGAAATCAAATCATATCAAATATTTCCATTGGAGCATCTGCAAATTATATTTTTGGTACAATCAATCAAACAACAGATGTCATTTATCCATCACAGGTATTATATTTTAATGCAAAAAGACAACGATCAACACAAATAAGTGATTTTACAATTAACGGTGGTATTCAAACACACTTTACAATAGATTCAGTGAAACATAGAAGTAATGAATCATCTGGAAAACAGCATAAAAGAGTTGCATTAAAAGAACGTATTTTAATTGGGGCTGGGTTTTACATCAATAGTCCAATGAACTTAAATGCTATTCAAAATAACATCATTTACAATTATGCTATTGATGGAGGTGGAAATGAAAAACCGAAAGATACGCTACTCAATTTGCAAAATGTTTCTGGGTCAATTAAACTTCCTCTTGAAATGGGTGTTGGATTGTCAATTAAAAAAGGTGATAAACTTACTGTTTTATTAGATGGGTCAATTACCAATTGGTCTGGTTACAGAAACTTTGAAGCAGTAAATACCGATTTAAAAAACAGTTATAAAATATCTACAGGATTAAATTATGTTCCTAACAAATTGGCCTTTGGCTCAGCCAATTATATCAAACGCATTCATTACCGAATTGGTGGTTCATTTTCAAATGGTTATTTAGATTTAAAAAACACTAGGATAAATCATTACTTCGTTTCATTAGGATTAGGATTACCTGTTGGCGCAGCGAAATACGACGCAAGAGGACGTTGTGATGAAATAGGTGTTGTTAATCTTTCTGTACAATTTGGACAGAATGGAACTACAACAAATCAACTTTTAAAAGAAGAGTTTATTAAATTTAATTTAGGGTTTACTTTTAATAAACGATGGTTTATTAAATACAAGTATGACTAATCATTGATTGATGTATAAATTATCGAACTTCATTAGCTTTTTATTAATAAGCACACTGTTTTTATCCTGTGAAACAAACAGAGATGAAGTTTTATCTATTGGAAAAAAAACAATAACACCATCGCAAACTGGAAAAAATGTAGATATGTTGTATTCAGATTCTACTATCTTAAAAATTAAATTACAAGCGACACAAATGCTTATGTATGATAAAGGGGTGAAAGAACCATTAACCATTTTGCCAAAAGGAGTGATGGTAATATTTTATGACCGTAATGAAAAAGAATCAACAACACTAAAAGGCAATTACGCTATTCGATATGAAAAAAGTCAGCGAATGGAAATTAGGTACAATGTAGAAGTGATAAATGAAAAAGGTGAAAAGCTAAACACCGAGCGACTTGTGTGGGATGAACAAAAAAAGAAAATAACTTCAAATGCCTTTGTGAAAATTACCACGGCCAAAGAAGTTATAACAGGAAATGGTTTAGAAGCAAATCAAGACTTTACGAAATACGAAATAAAAAACATCATAGCAACCATCAGATTAGATGATAGTTCACTTTAATATTAACTACAAAACCTCAACATGAATAAATTTTTTAAAATCTTAGAAATAACTTGGTTAATCACAGCCATCTTATGTGCTTGCATTTCGGTGTATTTTTTAATTACGAATGAAACAGACAGTGCGCTCTATTTTATTTTTGTATTTATTATAGCTGGGATAATGTATTTGCTGAGAAAACACCAAAGAAAAACTCAAGAAAAAGTAAACGAACATAACGCTCAATTTAAGAAGAAATAATTTTAAAATAACCAAGCCAATAGCAAGATTAACCATGTAAAAAAAGGAAAATTCAATTATATTAAAATTATTTCACTTTAATTTTCCATATTTCAGCAATAATTTTATCTTTGCCTTCCTTAATTAATAATATATTATGAGCATTTTAGAAAAAATAAGAAGTAGAACAGGGCTTTTAGTTGGAATAATTGGTTTAGCGCTAATCATTTTCGTTTTAGAAAGTTTATTAGGCTCTGGTGGAGCTTTATTCT
>JBIISW010000163.1:0-5294 GCA_044340865.1 Bacteroidia bacterium
CGTTGTTTAAGCAACTAGAATTTATTGAAGGTACCATTGAACAGTATGAAGATTCAAATATCAATATTTTGATTGCTTTACACGCTTGTGATACTGCGACTGACGACGCTATATTTAAAGGCATTAATGCTCATGCTGATTTGATTGTAGTGGCACCATGCTGCCATAAACAAATTCGGAGAGAAATAGAAAAACATAAAACAAAAAACGAATTAGATTTTTTACTAAAGTATGGAATTTTTTTAGAACGTCAGGCAGAAATGGTCACAGATGGATTAAGAGCCTTAATACTTGAATATTATGGTTATTCCACTAAAATTGTTGAATTTGTATCTGATTCAAATACACCAAAAAATGTAATGATTGTTGCTGAAAAGAAATCAAAAACAGAAGCGCAAAAGAATGAAATCCTAACTAAAATTAAAGAAACAAAACAATATTTCGGAATTGATTTTCATCAATTAGAAAAAAGACTTGGCTTAGAAATTTAATTACGCTGAAAGAATATCAAGAATGGAAATCATTTCAGGATTTAATTCGTCAATGTGTTTTATTGCATTTTCGAAAGGAGTATAACATACTTTTTTATTAACGATGCCTACCATTTCATTTGTATGATTATTTTGTAAGGCTTTAACTGCATGGTATCCAATCAAACTCGCATTAACACGTTCCATACAAGTTGGATTACCGCCTCGTTGTATATGACCTAATATTGAAATTCTAATATCAAATTCCGGCCATTCTTTTTTTAATAAATTTCCAATGCCGATAGCACCGCCATTTTCATCACCTTCAGCAACAATTATAATCCTGCTTTTTTTGGAGAGTCGCCAATTTTTTTTCTTTTCTAATAATACTTGTAAGTCGTTTTTTCTTTCTGGAATGAGTATGGCTTCTGCGCCACAAGCAATAGCAGTTCTTAATGCAATTAAACCGGCATCACGACCCATCACTTCTACTACAAATATACGATCATGACTTTCTGCTGTATCTCTGATTTTGTCGACAGCTTCAACGACTGTATTAATAGCAGTATCATATCCAATGGTAAAATCTGTTCCAATTAAATCATTATCAATGGTTCCAGGACAGCCAATTGTTTTTACATGATGATGTTTACTTAGCTCTAAAGCACCTTTAAAACTGCCGTCTCCGCCAATTACAATAAGGCCATCTAAAAGATGCGCGTTTAAAGTTTGAACGGCTTGCTTCATTCCTTCATCTGTCATAAAACGTTTGCTTCGTGCAGTTTTTAAAATGGTTCCTCCACGATGTATGATGTTTGCAACTTTATCGGAAGTTAGTTCAATAAAATCATTATCAATGAGCCCTTCATAACCATGAAAAAAACCAATAACTTCAACGTTTTCAGATACGGCTGTTCGCACAACAGCTCGTAAGCATGCGTTCATGCCTGGAGAATCTCCGCCCGATGTAATGATGCCAATTTTTTTCATAAGCTTACGATTTTATTTTTTTTAAAATTGAAATGACTTGAGGAATGATGGCTTCCGTATCGCTATTAGTTATAATATAATTTGCTAATGGTATCTTTTTTTCATCGGGCCATTGTGTTGACATCCTTTTTTCAATGCTTTCTCTCGAGATGTTATTTCTTTGCATCACTCTTTTTATTTTTTGTTCGATTGGTGCAGTGACTAAAATAATATTTTTAAATTTTTTATAAGAATCAGTTTCAAAAATGAGTGCGCTTTCTTTTATGATGATACGTTCAGAAGGTTGTTGTTTGATAAATATTTCGAAATCTTTTTCTAGTGCTGGATGAATAATGGCATTTAAAGATTCTAATTTTGTTTTATCCTTAAAAATTATTCCAGCAATAAAAGTTGAATTTAAAGAACCACTTGCTGAATAGGCATCTGAACCAAGTAATTGAATGACACGCTTTTTTATTTCAGTATGGTAATAAAGTTCTTTCGCTTTTTCATCAGAATAATAAATAAGGCAACCCATTGTTTCAAATAGTTTGGCAATGGTTGTTTTTCCGCTTCCTATTCCACCTGTTAGCGCTATAATCATTAGTTATATTTTAGATAGGAAATAGTAGATGGTTCTATTTTTAGGACTTTAATTTCAGAAGGTTTTCTAATTAGGTCAACTTTTAACTTAGTTTGTTTTTCTTCTATTTGTTTGTAATTCACCGTGGCTTTAAAAGAGTTTGAATTTATGGCATCATAATCTTTCATCGCAACTAAGTAGGTTACGTTTACAAATGGAGGAAGTAATTTAATGTGTTTGTTTGATTGGTTTGTAATAAAGTTTACTGGCACACGTATTGTTGTTTCGGTTAATCGGTCCACATTAAATTGTATGTTGACTTCTTTTAAATTGAAGTGGTTATTTAAGTTTGTATTATTTAATAAAATAGATTCATTATAATTCTGATAAACATCTTTTAAGGTGATTGGCATGGTGTAAACAGTGTCAATTTTTGACAATGAAAGACTATCCCCTGAAACACTTATGAAGGCTGGATTTACAGATGGATTCGACGTGATAGCATAACCAGAACGCATGGTTGTTTTTAAATTTAATTTTACTGGCACTAAGCGCGTATTGTTAGAGGCCAAATTAAAAAACAACGTATCAGGTCTTATTTTTAAAATCTCAACGTTGAAATTGATACTATTTTTAATACTGAAGTTTCCATTGCTAATCGAATAGGCTTGCGATTTAGCATTTGTTTTAAGAGAATTGAAATCTATATTGAGTTCAGAAATTCGGTTACTAAAAATAATGAATAGTAGTTTTAATCCGCTTGTTTTTATTTCAATATCAAGTTTTTCAGGAATATCACCAATAATGATTTTATTGGTTGGTAAATTATTAAATTTTACCGGGATGTGAATAACGTATTTATAATTTAAATTTAAAGTATGCACCACCCATAAGAGTGATGCAATACTTAGGCATATAATGAACGTAAAAACTTTTTTACTAAAAAGTTCTTTTTTTACTTTTGTTATTTTATGTGTGGTTGTTGTATTCATGTATTATTTGAAAAAAAACACCACCGACAGATTGATTAAACAGTTTGATTTAAGGTTGATGTTGCATCTTGAGATACAGCATTTTTCGAAATCTTTATTTTTGTACCATCTTCAACTGCCATAATAATAGTACCGTCTTCATTCATTTTTTGAATAGTTCCGTAAATACCACCAATCGTTAAGATTTTGTCGCCAGCTTTTAATGCCTCAATGTATTTTTTGGTTTCTTTCGCTTTTTTCATTTGAGGGCGAATCATGAAAAAATAAAATACTACTACGATTAATACTAACGGCACTATTTGGCCAATAGCACTTTGATTTCCTCCTGCCATTAAGATTGCTAAATTGTTCATGTTTGTTTTGGTTTATTTGTTATTGATTTATATGTTAAACTATTAATGCGCTGTTGGTAAATCAGCACTTGGATTAGCGCTTGCTGGCACAACGATGTCAGCTTTAATGTAAATTATTTTTGTACTTGGTTCGCAATTCGTAACAATAGAAATAGATTTTTCAACTAATCCAGATTTACCTTCACTACTAAATACAACATTAATTTTTTCTTCCTCTCCCGGTAAAATTGGTTTTTTTGGAAATTCAGGAACAGTGCAACCACAGCTGCCACTCGCTGAAGAAATTATTAAACTGTTCCCTCCTGTATTTTTAAATTTGAAACTATACGAAACTTTTTCTCCTTGTGTGATTCTTCCAAAATCATGTGTTTCTTCCTCAAATTTTATATCTGGTAATTCAGTATTTGTTTTTCCGTCTGCCGAGTTTGTGTTTTGAATATCGTTGGTAGTTATATCTTTACTACCATTTTGTTGGCAAGATGATGAAATCACTAAGCATGATGCGATGATGTATAACTGTAATTTATTCATGGGTTTAAAATCAACTAATGAGATTCAAATTTAAGATTTTATTCCATAATATTTCAATATAATCAGTTATAAATTAGCATTCATAAAGATTCAATTGTCAGTTCTTTATTTATTATACTTTCGTTTTTTACTCTTTAAGCCAATTAGCTATAATAGTTTCACCAAAGGTTGAAAGTATAGATTCTGGATGAAATTGAACACCACGAACATTATAGGTATTATGTTTCAACGCCATGATGTATCCTTGTTCATCGATGGCAGTTATCAATAGTTCGTTTGGAAGTTCTTGTTCATCCACAACCCACGAATGGTAGCGTCCAACTGTAAAAGTGCTAGGGCAGTTTTTAAAAATAGTATCGTTAGTTATAATTTTAATTGGAGTTGCTATTCCATGGCATACAGGATTTATATTCTTTAATTTTGCTCCAAATGATTCGCCAATACCTTGAAGTCCTAAACACACACCGAGTATGTCTTTAGAGTCACCATACTTTTTGATTACTTCAATCATGATGCCTGCATCTTTTGGTAATCCGGGGCCTGGCGACAATAAAATTTTATCGTACGAAGAAACTGCCGCTAATTCAATTTTATCGTTTTGTACAACATCAAATTCGATGTTACTTACCTTTTCAACTAAATGAACCAGATTGTATGTGAAGCTATCGTAATTATCGAGTATTAATAATTTCATTTAATATGCATGAAGTGACATTAAACGTAGCCTAGTTCCCTTCCATTAAACCTCTACCTGTTTTTTGGATTAAGTTGTCGCGTTTTAGATCTACAATAATTTTATCTAAAATACCATTGATAAACGTTTTACTATTTGGCGTGCTGTATTCTTTCGAAATGTCAATGTATTCATTTAAAGAAACTTTCACAGGAACATTACTGATGTGTAAAAACTCTGTGATAGCCATTTTCATTAATAAAACATCCATAGAAGCAATACGATCTAATTCCCAATTTTTAGTTTTATCGTCAATTAATTTTTCATAATCTTTATCGCCGGCGATTGTTTTTAAAAATAAAGTTGAGATAAATTTTTTATCATCTTCAGCATCTTTAAATAATGGGGTTAATTTAAATTCACCATTAAAATTTTCGAATGTTCTTGAAATCATTGAAAAAGCACCAAATGTATCATCTGCCCAATGGATATTTTTTTCTTCAAAAATATGATTAACTAATTCGTGCTCGTACAAAAATTCCGTTGCAACACTTATCAAAAACTGTTTATCTTCTTTTAAAGATGGAGTAGAAGATGACATATAGTTTTTATATAAATCTGTGGCTCTTAGTTCTAAAAATAATTTACGCACTAAATCAAAATCTTCTTGCCACGAAATTTTTCTATTTAGAATTTCTTTTTTAACGTCTTGGCTATTTGCTA
>JBIISW010000042.1:0-17667 GCA_044340865.1 Bacteroidia bacterium
GTGGTATTGATGTTGATGGAATTTCATTGGTTGTCAATTTTGATGCTCCACCCGATCCTGAAGATTACATTCATCGTATTGGAAGAACAGCGCGTGCAGAAAAAGCAGGTGTTGCTATTACGTTCATCAACGAAAAAGATCAACCTCGTTTCGCCTCTATTGAAGCCTTAATGGGAATGGATGTGATGAAAATGGAAATTCCTGAAGCTTATGGCAAAGGACCTGAATACAACCCAGAAGCTAATAAAAAGAAATTTGATAAGCCTCGTCCTTCAAACAATAAATCAAAATCAGGAGGAAATAAAAAACCATTTCATGGGCCAAAAAAATAAAGACTAAATGCCTTCAACAATTATAATAAATGAACATTATTTTTTAGAAGAAGTTTCTCTTTTGCATTCAGCTGATATCAGTTCGCACCTCAATAATCCAAAAATTGAGCAGTACATGCTTCGCCTGCCTTCACCCTACTCACTTTCAGACGCCGAAACATTTTACAAGTTATGCGAAACACTTAAAAACGAACATGGAAAAATTATGCATTATCATATTTTAAATTCGAAACGTGAAGCCATTGGCGGTATTGGTTTAAAAGGAAAATATGGAGTGAATAGTAACGCTGATGAAATTGGCTATTGGATAGCAGAATCCCATTGGAATAAAGGAATAATGAGTAAGGTGTTAACACTATTTACTGATTTTTTAAACACACATCATCATTTACATCGCATTGAAGCTGTTGTTTTTAAAGGTAATGAAGCTTCGGCTAAAATTTTAGTAAAAAATGGTTTTACAAACGAAGGGTTAGTTGAAGGCGGTTTATTAAAAAAAGAGCAAAAAATTGAAGCGTACTTATTTTCAAAATTGTATATTTAAATTTTAAAATTGATTGATTCACATGAGCTCAAAAGAGCCCAACAAAAATAAATGATATGAACTCAAAATTATCTTTACTAGAACAAAAACAAGCAGAAGCTTTATTAGGTGGTGGACAAAAACGAATTGATTCTCAACATAAAAAAGGCAAATTAACAGCTCGCGAGCGATTACATTTTTTATTAGATGAAGGTAGCTTCGAAGAAATCGGGATGTTTGTAACACACCGTTCTACTGAGTTTGGCTTAGATCGTGAAATATATTTAGGTGATGGCGTTGTAACTGGATATGGAACTGTAAACGGTAGATTAATTTATGTTTTCTCGCAAGATTTTACCGTATTTGGCGGCTCACTTTCTGAAACGCATGCCGAAAAAATTTGCAGAGTGATGGACTTAGCCATGAAAAATGGAGCGCCATTAATTGGTTTAAATGATAGCGGTGGTGCACGTATACAAGAAGGCGTTGTATCATTAGGTGGTTATGCTGATATATTTTATAAAAACACGTTAGCATCGGGAGTTATTCCGCAATTATCTGCTATAATGGGGCCTTGCGCAGGTGGCGCAGTGTATAGCCCTGCCATTACGGATTTTATTATGATGGTTGAAAATACGAGCTACATGTTTGTAACTGGGCCAAACGTTGTAAAAACAGTCACGCACGAAGAAGTTACCTCTGAAGAATTAGGTGGCGCTTCTGCTCATTCATCCAAATCGGGTGTAACCCATTTTTCATGTGCCAACGAAATTGAATGTATCAATAACATCAAAGCTTTATTGAGCTATATGCCTCAAAACTGTGAAGATGATGCACCAAGCATACCATACGAAAGTAATGGGAATGAAAAAAGAACAGCTTTAAATAATATTATTCCAGAAAACGCCAATCAACCTTACGACATTAGAGAAGTTATTGAAGGCACTATTGATGAAGGTAGTTTTTTAGAAGTACATAAAAATTACGCGGAAAATATCGTTGTTGGTTTTGCACGCTTAGCAGGAAAAAGCATTGGTATTGTTGCGAATCAGCCAGCTTTTTTAGCAGGTGTGTTAGATAATAATTCATCAACTAAAGCGGCCCGTTTTGTGCGTTTCTGCGACTGCTTTAATATCCCATTGTTAGTGTTTGAAGATGTACCAGGATTCTTACCAGGTACTGATCAAGAATGGCATGGCATTATTACCAATGGTGCAAAATTATTGTATGCGTTTTGTGAGGCAACCGTTCCTCGTATTACAGTGATTACACGTAAAGCATACGGTGGAGCTTATGATGTCATGAACAGTAAACATATTGGCGCGGATATGAATTACGCGTGGCCAACTGCTGAAATAGCTGTGATGGGTGCAAAAGGTGCCGCTGAAATTATTTTTAAAAATGAAATTGCTGCATCTTCAGATCCTGTTGCTAAATTAGCCGAAAAAGAAAAAGAATACATCGAGCATTTTGCAAACCCATACAGAGCAGCTGAAAGAGGTTATGTGGACGAAGTGATTAAACCTGAAGATACGCGCGAAAAATTAATCAAAGCCTTTAAGATGTTAGAAAATAAAGTAGATGTATTGCCTAAGAAAAAACATGGTAATATTCCTTTGTAAGTAATTTTTTAATTCAAAATTAGTTCTCTATTTTTTGTTCGAAACACCATCGAATAAAAAATAGAGACCCTAAACTTACCTTAAAACAGTTGTTGCATTTGCCTGAATGGTTGGCATGATAATTAAATCATTAATGTTTACATGTGCAGGGCGTGTTGCCATCCAATAAATGGTTTCAGCAATATCTTCAGGTTTCAAAGGCACAATGTTTTCATACACTTTCTTAGCTCTTTCTTCATCACCATCAAATCGAACAATACTAAATTCGGTTTCAACCATGCCAGGATTTATGGCAGAGACTTTAATACCATGAGGCAATAAATCAATACGCATACCTTTGTTTAGGGCATCAACGGCATGTTTGGTGGCACAATACACATTTCCATTAGCATACACTTCTTTGCCTGCAATAGAACCAATATTAATGATGTGACCTTTTTTTTGTTCAATCATTTTAATAGAAATGCATTTGGTAACATATAATAAACCCTTAATATTAGTGTTAATCATAGCTTCCCAATGACTTAAATTCCCATCTTGAATTGGAGCCATGCCAGCAGCTAAGCCTGCATTATTAATTAAAATATCAATGTGTTGAAATTTATCTGATAAAGAAAGAACAGCATGCTCAACCTCTTTTTGATTGGTAATATCAAAACACAAATCTAAAACATCAACCTTATATTTTGTTTCAATGTCTTTTTTTAATTCAATCAGACGTTCTTTTCTTCTACCTGTTATTACAAGGTTATAACCATGTTTAGCAAATTCAATTGCTGTTTGTTTTCCAATACCCGATGTTGCACCAGTTATAAATACGACCATAATACCATTACTTTTTAAGATTTAAATATAAAGTATTAGCCGTAAAAAATTGGAAAAATTACAAGAAATTAATTTTAAAAAATTGAGTATATTTATCCAACTTAAATACAAGTTTCGTATTTAAGTTTTAATTAAAATAAATCTATTGCTAACTCTTAATAAGTTAGTTAATATAATAATAAAAATATGTCGTGTACAAGTTGTTCTTCGGGACGAGGAAATAATAATTCAACAGGAATACCAAACGGTTGTAACAACAATGGATCGTGTGGAACAGGTGGAGGTTGCAACAAATTAAATGTATTTGACTGGCTCGGTAACATGAGTCTGCCTGAAGGCCAATCGCCTTGTGATGTGGTCGAAATTCGTTTTAAAAATTCGAGAAAAGAATTTTATCGAAACGTCAATAATTTAACTCTTAATGTTGGTGATGTAGTTGCTACGGAAGCTTCTCCAGGGCATGACATTGGTGTTGTTTCTATAACGGGTGAATTGGTTAAAATTCAACTCAAAAAGAAAAACATGAATTACGATAGCGAGGAAATAAAAAAAATATACCGTAAAGCCAAGCAAAGTGACATTGATAAATGGAAAGAGGCGCAAGGATTAGAAGTAGATGCCATGTTTAAAGCTAGAACGTTGGCTTTAAAACTAAACTTGCAAATGAAAATTAGCGACGTGGAATATCAAGGCGATAAGAGTAAAGCTGTTTTTTATTATACTGCTGATGGTCGTGTTGATTTTAGAGAACTATTAAAAGTAATGGCTAGCGAATTTAAAGTTCGTATTGAAATGAAACAAATTGGTGCAAGACAAGAAGCTGCACGATTAGGTGCCATTGGCTCATGTGGTAGAGAATTGTGCTGTTCAACGTGGTTAAATGATTTTAGAACCGTATCAACATCTGCGGCACGTTACCAGCAATTATCTTTGAATCCATTAAAATTAGCAGGACAATGTGGTAAATTAAAATGCTGTTTAAATTATGAACTAGATAGTTATTTAGATGCTTTAAAAGAGTTTCCTCAAATAGACAACAAACGTCTTGCTACAGAAAAAGGATTTGCTTTTCATCAAAAGACAGATATTTTCAAACGCATTGTTTGGTGGAGTTACACCAGTGAACCAGATGTTTTTATTCCACTATCCATTGCAAGAACTAAAGAAATTTTACAATTAAATGCAGAAGATAAAAAGCCTGCTGATTTATTAGAGCCGAAGCAATTTAAAGATTTAGCAGAAGCAAAATTACCAGATTATGAAAATGTAGTTGGCCAAGATTCGCTAACGAGATTTGATGATCGTAAAAAATCAAACAACAAACATAAAAATAATCGTAAGCCTCAAGGCAAACCAAATGCGAGTGCTAAGCCTAATTCAAATCCAAATCAACAGAAAAAAGTAAATCCAAATCAAAACGCGCAAACGCCACGTCCTCAGCAACAAGGCAAGCCGAACCAACAAACAGGACCAAATAATCCAAATAAAAACACTAGCCCAAAACAACAAGGTCCAAGAAAAGTTCCAGTACATAATCATAAACCAAAACCAAAAAATGAAAATCCACCAAGTGCATAAGGCTAAGTCGCCTTTATTTTTATTATTACTAACACTATTCCTTACAGCATGTAATCAATCTACAGTATATAGTAAATACACCACTTTACCAGAAACAGGTTGGGAACAAAGCAATAAATTAAATTACGATGTTGAGGTTACAGATAATAATACATTAAATAATATTTACCTCAACGTAAGGCATGCAGACGCCTACCCATTTAGTAATTTGTTTGTCTTTTTAACCACTACCTATCCAAATGGAAAAAAAAGTATTGATACTCTGCAATGTATTTTAGCAAATGCAAAGGGTGAATGGATTGGCGATGGTGCTGGAGATATTTTTGATAATAAAATCTTAGTGACAAAAAACATACGCTTTCCAGAAGTAGGAACTTATCATTTTTCTTTCGAACAAGGCATGCGAGTTAATCCACTTCCACTCATTATGGATTTTGGAATCACTATTGAAAAGTCGAAATAAAATCTGTTGATATGATTTGTTTCCCAAATGCTAAAATAAATTTAGGCCTTCGCGTTACCGAAAAAAGAAATGACGGGTATCATAATATAGAAACTATTTTTTACCCCGTGCCCTGGAGTGAAGCGCTTGAGATTGTAGAGAACAAAACCTCCTCCACATTATTTAATCTTCATTTAAGCGGACTGCCTATTAATGGAAATACAACCGATAACTTATTATTTAAGGCGTATTATTTAATAAAAGACATTGTTGAAGTTCCATCTATTGATGTGTTTTTAAACAAAACACTTCCAATGGGAGCAGGTTTAGGTGGAGGAAGTGCAGATGCCGCCTTTTTTATTAACCTCATGAATACGCAATTTGATTTAGGACTTACTACACAAACTAGATTAGAAATCGCTAAACAACTAGGAAGCGATTGTGCTTTTTTTATTGAAAATAAACCCGTTTTAGCTACACAAAAAGGCGATGTATTTGAACCTATACACATAGATTTATCTCATTTATGGATTGCCATTATTTACCCTAACTTACACAGTAATACACAAGATGCTTATCGCTTAGTTGTTCCAAAAAAACATACGACAAAACTCTCAGAAATTATTTCTCAACCAATAAGCGAATGGAGAACAGTATTACAAAATGATTTTGAAGAATCTATTTTTTCTAAGTATCCACTCATTAAAGAAATCAAAGAAGAGTTGTATCAGTATGGAGCAAACTATGCGTGCATGAGTGGTAGTGGTAGTGCAGTATTTGGACTATTTGAAAATGAACCAGACCTATTTCATTTAACAAACTTTCCTCATTGGATTGGAAAACTTAAATGATTTAACTAGGCAGAAATTTATTCTTCAAAACACGTTGAAGTCTTAAAAATAAGAAAACAGCAACGAGTCCTAAACTAATACTTAATGCTAGCCATACTCCATATACTTCCATGTTTAAAGAAAAAGCAAACACATAACACAAAGGAAGAGCTACTAACCAATATCCGATCATAACGATAATAGTTGGGTATTTATAATCTTCTAAGCCACGTAAAGCACCAACAGCAACAACTTGAGAACCATCAAATAATTGAAAAGCTGCAGCAAATAATAATAAATTTGAAGTAATTAAAATGATTTCTGAATCATTACTAAAAATGAGTGGTAAGAATTTATTAAAAGAAATAAATACGAGTGCCATGAAACCCATGATCACTAAATTTAATTTGAAAGACTGATGAATAGCCTGCCTAACCTGACCTAGATCATGTTGCGCCAAATAATTTCCAACCCTAATGGTTGTTGTACTTCCTAATCCACTTGCAAACATATATGTAAAAGCAGCCATGCTCAAGGCAATTCCATGCGCATCAATTTGTTCTTTTCCGAAAACACCTGCCATTAAGCCAGCAACAACAAATGCTGAGGCCTCAGAAATAAATTGAAATGCTGAGGCTAAGCCATCCTTAAATAAAATCCAACTTTGTTTTTTTGAAATCACAACTGATTTAAAATGACTAGCAAATGAATTTATTTGCTTATGATTAAAAACAAAAACAAGGAAACCAATTCCCATAAATAAACGCGCTATAAAACTAGCCCAGCATGAACCCATGTAACCCATAGCAGGTAGTCCTAACTTACCGTAAATTAAAACATAATTCAAAATAACATTGATAATATTTCCAATGACACTGATATACATGGCAGCTCTCGTGTTACTCAATCCTTCCGTATATTGCTTACATACAAAAAATAGCGTAACAGGAATGATAGAAAAAATAAGAACATCAAAAAAAGGAATTGCCAACTTTACAACATCCTCAGGTTGTTGCATATAAGCAAGAAGTGGGGAAGAAAAAAAGAGAACTAAAAACAAGAAAACACTAACAATGATATTTACGAATAAACTATTTTTAAATAAAGATGCTTTTTCTTTATCGTCCTGCTTAACAAAGGCTTCGGTAACAGATGGAGTTAATGCATAACTCATACCAATACTAAAAACCAATAACAACATGTATAAATTATTAGATAAGATACAAGCAGCTTGTTCGGTCTTGCCGATTTTTCCCAAAAAATAAGTATCGACCATACCCGTTACAATGTGCCCAACTTGGGTTAAAACAAGAGGTATAGAGAGATAAACAGTTTCCCTTATGTGATTATTTTTTAAATCCGTTTTCAAAGCGTGTAAATGTAAGTAAATTTAAATGGAAAGGTTTAAACCCCTTTATTTAAAATATTAAAAAGTACTTAAACAAATTAAAAAAGCTTGAATATAAAGGCTTTAAACTCCAAAATTGTTTATTATATTTGTGCTTTGAAAAGCCCAAATGCAATCAGTAACACTAAAAGATAAAACGTTTGTTCCGTATATCACTTCTGATAAAATATTAGAAAGTGTTAAACAATTAGCTAAAACAATTAACACTGAATTAATTAACGAAAAGCCATTATTTTTAGTTGTACTAAATGGTTCGTTTATGTTTGCTGCAGATTTATTAAAAGAAGTTACAATAGAATGTGAAATTTCGTTTATTAAATTAGCTTCTTATCACGGTACAACAAGTACAGGAACCGTTACTGAAATGATAGGATTGACAGAAGAAATAAAAGGAAGAACGGTGGTGATTGTTGAAGATATTGTTGATACAGGGATAACTTTAGAAAAATTAGTCAACCTTTTAACAAAAAAAGAAGTTAAACAAATCAAAGTAGCTTCCTTTTTACTAAAACCTGAAGCCTACAAAAAAGACATTAAAGTAGATTATGTAGGAATGAAAATTCCAAATGCGTTTGTTGTTGGTTATGGATTAGATTACGACGGATTAGGGAGAAATATGAAAGAAATTTTTGTATTAAAGTAATAAATAAATTTAAACATGAGTAATATGCTAAACATTGTTTTATTTGGACCTCCAGGCGCAGGTAAAGGAACTCAATCTGAAAAATTAATTGAAAAATATGGTTTAATCCATCTTTCAACTGGTGATCTTTTGCGCAATGAAATTGCGAAACAAACGCCATTAGGATTGGAAGCAAAACAACTCATGGATAAAGGTGATTTAGTTGGAGACTCCATTGTTATTGGTATGATTGAATCAAAATTAGATTCAAATCCTGATGCAAACGGGTTCATATTTGATGGATTTCCTCGCACACAAGCGCAAGCTATTGCATTAGATGATTTATTACAAAAAAAAGGCACAGCTATTTCCGCAATGTTGGCTCTTGAAGTTGATAATGAAGAGTTGATAAAACGATTACTCCTAAGAGGAAAAGAATCTGGAAGACCTGATGATCAAAACGAATCTATTATCAGAAATAGAGTCAACGAATACAATACAAAAACATTACCTCTTAAGAATTTTTATTCAGAACAATCAAAGTTTCATTCCATAGATGGCATTGGTTCAATCAATCAAATTTTCAATGAATTAGTTCAACGTATTATTTTTGTTAAAGCAGAAATTGAATTGACAAATCTTGAAAATGATATTGAGCATTTAGATTTAACAATCAATGATTTTGAAGTTGCTACAGAGATTTCGGAGGAATTAAAACAAGACATTGAAGAAGTAAGGAAATCTGAAGCTAAACAAAAACCTCAAGCGAAAAAAGTAGTTGAAAAAATAGCGACTAAAAAAGTTGTCAAGGTGAAAAGTGTAAGCAAAACAAAAAAATCTTTACCTGTAAAAAAAGTTGTTTCAAAAAAAGCTGTTACAAAAAAAACAACAAAACCTGCGGCAAAAAAAACAAATAGTAAGCCAGTAAAAAAACTTGCTATCAAAAACCCAGTTAAAAAAACAGTTGCTAAAAAAGCTGTAAAAAAATCTGCTAAGAAAATAATCGTCAAAAAAACGACTAAAAAAGTTGTATTAAAAAAAGCTACAGTAAAAAAGCCCGCCGTTAAAAAACTCGCTCCAAAAAAAATAACTAAAAAAATTGTTGCAAAAAAAACAGCTCCAAAAAAAATAACAACGAAAAAAATAATTGCTTCAAAAAAAACAGTTGTTAAGAAAAATATAAAAAAGAAAAAATAATTTACAGTTAAAAGTATTGGTTCTATAGTTCATTAACTTATAACTAAAAACTAATAGCTAAAAACTAACTATAAGTGGATAATAATTTTGTTGATTACGTAAAAATTTGTTGCCGAAGCGGCAAAGGTGGTAAAGGTTCTACACACTTACACCGAGATAAACTGACTTCAATGGGCGGACCTGATGGAGGAGATGGAGGAAGAGGTGGTCATGTCATATTACGTGGTAACAAACAATTTTGGACACTCATCCATTTAAAATATCGCAAGCACATTATAGCTGAAGCTGGTGGAGATGGTGGCTCAGCAAATAAATCAGGCAAAGAAGGTGAAGATGAAATATTAGATGTGCCGTTAGGAACAATTGCACGTGATTCGGAAACTGGCGAATTTATTTGTGAAATAACAGAGGAAGGTCAAGAAATTATTTTAATGCCAGGCGGAAAAGGCGGCAGAGGAAATACACATTTTAAAAATTCTGTTAATCAAACACCACGCTATTCTCAACCAGGAGAAGAAGGTAGAAATGAATGGATTATTTTAGAACTGAAAATTTTAGCGGATGTTGGTTTAGTTGGATTTCCTAATGCTGGAAAATCTACCTTATTGTCAGTAGTATCTGCTGCTAAACCAGAAATTGCGAATTATCCATTTACAACATTAGCCCCTAATTTAGGGATTGTTGCTTATCGTGATTATAAAAGTTTTGTGATGGCTGATATTCCAGGAATTATTGAAGGCGCAAGTGAAGGAAAAGGTTTAGGTGTTCGTTTCTTAAGACACATTGAACGAAATTCAAGTTTACTATTTTTAGTAAGTTGTCAAAGTGATAATATTTACGAAGAATATAAAATATTATTAAACGAACTAAAACAATATAACCCTGAATTGTTAGATAAGCAGCGTATTCTAGCCATTTCAAAATGCGATACGATTGACGAAGAGTTAATTACTGAATTAGAAAAAGATTTAAATAAACGCATGAAAGGTAAATTTAAAATCCCTTACCTTTTCTTCTCATCACAAACAGGCTATAACTTATCTCAATTAAAAGATATGTTGTGGAAACAATTAAACTAATTTTTTGTAATAAAAAAAACACTTTCAATACTTGTATTTTTTTTCGATATGTCTTTGGATTTTAAAATCAGTAGTTATTTGACTAGAAACTAAATTGCGTAATGCATAATATTCAGTTAAAAATTTGAGATAAATTAATTAAAGCAAAAAAGCAGAAGATAGTCTTCTGCTTTTTTGTTGTACACACGAAGGGACTCGAACCCCCACCCTCGCGGACCAGATCCTAAGTCTGGCGCGGCTACCAATTACGCCACGTGTGCATGATGGTACAAATATAATTATAAAATACCGAAATAGTAAATAATATACTTTTTTTAATATTTTTTCATATAATCTTCAAAGCAAACACCCTGCATAAATTCTGGAGAATAAATATATTGATAAAGTAATTTAGACCATTGTTTGTCTGTTTTTCGTTTATCTAATAGGGCTGAGTCAAAAGGCTTACTATAATGTATTTTGATAGTATCTTTTCTGGCTTTAAACATTTCGTCTGGTAAAAACAACATTTCAATATTTGCCTTTATTCCAAGACGTTTACGCCACATTGCAAAATTATAAAAGAACTTAGAATTTTCTCCTTCGATAAACACTGGCTGAATCATTCTTTTATGATCAATAGCCTGCGTAACAAAACTTTTTTTCCATTCTAAATCCCTCACTAAACCATTTTGTTTTCTAGAAACGAGGCCTGCAGGAAAAAATAAAACAGCGCATTCCGTTTTAAATACATCCTCCATAGTTCTTAACGAATTGGTTGATGAAGCTCCAACTTTATTGACGGCTACAAAAATCTCATCGTAATTTTTAAAATTCTTTAAAATGTCATTTACGAAAAAGCGAACATCGTGCCTCACTTCACCAACTGATTTTATTAATGCTAAACCATCAAGACCACCTAAAGGATGATTAGCAGCAATAATTACAGAGCCAGATTTTGGCACTAAATGTTGATTAGTTGATTCCACCTTTGCACCAAGTGCATCTAAACCTTTTCTATTAAACTCAAGACCCTTGTCGTTTTTTAACAAACGCATGGTTTCATTAATCTCTTTCTCATGAAGTTTCTTCTTGAGCCAATTAATCGCAAAGCGCGGCAACCATTTGTATAGTTTATAGGCTTTGTCTTTCAAAACCTTTTCAACATCAATAAATTTTTCGTTTTCCATAGTTATAGGTTGCCAAAGATAGTATAATTGTTAATATCTCAAAAAAGTCAAAACGAGGTTTTACCATTTTTTTGATTTTTACAAAAACTATAAAAGACCAATAAAATCAATGCTTAATAGATATAACTAACCTTTATTACATAGGCATAATTTTTATCATAATTATTAACATTGGTTTTAATTTTCAACAAAAGTGGTAAAAAATGGCATTTAGTGGTAATAAGTGGTAAAATTTTGATATTTTTGACACATATCAAACAAAAACCACTGATGCAAAGCCTTATAGGAGAATATGATTGTAAAGTAGATGCTAAAGGGCGTTTCATGTTTCCTGTTAATTTGAGGAAGCAATTAGAAGATGCGTTTGATAAAGGATTTGTTATTAATCGAAATCTTCATCAAAAATGTTTAGTGCTTTATCCCATTTCTGAGTGGAATAAACTGAACAAAAAACTGAGTAAGCTGAATCGATTAATAAAAGCAAATGATGTATTTGTAAGAAAATTTACTGGTGGTGCAACAGGAGCTGATGCCGATAATACTGGAAGGGTTTTACTTCCAAAATCCTTAGTGGACTATGCAGGTATTTCAACTGATATCAAAATTTTAGGAAGTAATAATGTGATTGAAATTTGGGATAAAAATTCATATGGACAGTTCTTATCTCAAGAATTAGATATTGAGCAATTGGCTCAAGATGTGTTAGGTAATTTAAATTTTAATGATGGAGATGATGACTAAACCCTATCATATCCCCGTTCTTTTACAACCTTGTATTAACTATTTAGATATAAAACCAAATGGGATTTATGTTGATTTAACGTTTGGAGGTGGTGGTCATTCAAAAGAAATTTTGAAAAATTTATCGAATGAAGGAAAGTTATTTTCGTTTGATCAAGATGAAGATGCTAAAGCAAATATTCCTGATGACAAACGACTAACCTTTATTCCACAAAACTTCAGATATATCTCAAACTATCTAAAATTATACGGTATCTCTCAGGTCGATGGAATATTAGGTGATTTAGGAGTTTCATCCCATCAATTTGATAAAGGAGACAGAGGATTTTCAATTCGATTTGATGCTGATTTGGATATGCGTATGAATCAAAAAAGTGTTTTAACAGCGCACAAAGTTTTAAATACTTACGATGTAAAGCAATTGACCCAAGTTTTTAGAGAATACGGAGAAGTGGATAATGCTTTTAAACTTGCTCATACTATTGTTGACAATAGAGTTAATGGTTCTATAGAAAGTACAACACAGTTTAATGAGGTTATTTTGAAATGCACGCCAAAGTTTGAAGCCAATAAATATTTAGCAAAAGTATATCAAGCTATTCGTATCGAAGTGAATCAAGAAATGGAATCATTGAAAGAATGTTTGTCGCAATGTTATCATTTATTAAAACCGAATGCACCATTAGTCATTATGAGTTACCATAGCTTAGAAGATCGTTTGGTTAAAAACCTAATGCGCTCAGGGAACTGTGAAGGCATAGAAGAAAAGGACTTGGTTTTTGGAACTGTAAAAAAATATTTTAAAGCAATAACGAATAAACCCATTGTTCCATCTGGAGAAGAAATTGAAGAAAATTCGAGAGCCAGAAGTGCAAAATTAAGAGTGGCAGTAAAATTGTAAATGGCAAATAAATTTAGAGAAAAACCAATTCGAACGGAGCAAGAGGAATTAAAGGCTGCAGAGCCTGTTGTTGAAAAAAATGCACCGCCTGAGAAGCCTAAAAAACAAGGTAAGAAAGGTGTATTGGCAAAAGGATTGTCTAGCGTATTTGGAGGTTCTTTTTTAAGTAATGAAAAAGCATTTGAGATGGCTCCATTTATTTTGTTTTTAGGCGTAATCGCCATTTTTTATATAGCAAATGGATATTATGCGGACGATAAAATTAGAGAAGTAAATAGAACGAGTAATGAAATTAAACAATTGCGCACTGAATACATTTCATCAAAATCTGATTTAATGTTTATAAGTAAACAAAGTGAAATTGCGAAAAAAGTTGAAAAATTAGGATTGAAGGAGCCTGTAGTAGCGCCAATGAAAATAGAAATTGATACAACAAAATAAATTGGAAAATAAGAAAAACACATTAACACGCAGTTACATTGTATACATTATACTTTGTGTGTTTGCTATCTCTATTTTATATAAAATGGTAGTGATTCAATTTAAGGAAGGTGAGCATTGGAAAGCAAAGGCAGAAGCATTAACAACAGATTTGAAAACAATTGAAGCTGTTCGTGGAAATATTTTTGATGAGAATGGGAATTTATTAGCAACATCACTTCCATATTATGAAATAGCGGTAGATATTAATGCGCCATCCATTGATAAAAAGTTATTCGAAAACAACATTGATTCACTTAGTTTTTGTTTATCGAATTTATTTAAAGATAAATCAACACAAGCATACACTAAAATTTTACGAAAAGCCAGAAAAAAAGGAGATCGCTATTTGGTATTAAAAAGAAATGTATCCTACAAAGATTTAAAAACGCTCAAGTCCTTCCCTATTCTTAGAAAAGGAAAACGTGGAGGTTTAGTAACCTTACAAACTAATAAACGCGAACGCCCCTTTAAAACCTTAGCAGCTCGTACCATTGGATATGTTCAATATCAAAAAAATGATACCCTGAAAGTTGGATTAGATGGCGCATACGATTCGATTTTAAAAGGAATTAGTGGGCAACGTTTAATGCAGAAAATTGCAGGTGATGTTTGGAGGCCAATTAATGATGAAAATGAAGTTGAACCAAAAGACGGTAGTGATTTATACACAACCATTGATATCAATATTCAAGACGTTGCTGAAAACGCCTTATTAAAAACATTAGTAAAAAATAATGCTTCTCATGGTTGCGCAATTTTAATGGAAGTTAAAACAGGAAAGATTAAAGCAATTGCAAATTTATCAAGAAACGGTAATGATTCTACTAGCTCGTATTCGGAAAATTTAAATTACGCAATTGGTTTCGCAACAGAGCCTGGTTCTACATTTAAGTTGGCTTCTTACTTGGCGGTAATTGATGATTACAATTTAAGTTTAGATGAAAAAATTCAAGTTGGAAATGGAGAGGTAACGTATTACACTAAAACAATAAAAGATTCACATGCCCCAGAAACAGCTATTTTAAGTTTGCAACGTGCTTTTGAAGTTTCTTCTAATTGTGCTGTGGCAAAAACAATCATGAAGTACTACTCGAAAAATCCACAGAAATATGTAGATAAGATAAACTCATTCTATCTAAATAAAAAACTTGGATTATCAATCATTGGAGAAGCAACACCGCTGATCAAGAAACCAAAAACAAAAGATTGGTCTGGCATTACGCTTCCTCAAATGAGTTATGGGTACGAAACATTAATTACACCATTACAAATATTAACTCTTTACAATGCAATAGCAAATAATGGTAAAATGATACGGCCTCGTTTTGAAAATGAAATTAAACGAAATGGAGTAACGGTTAAAACATTTAGTACTGAAGTGATTAACGAACAAATTGTAAAACCATCAACCGTTATAAAAGCAAAGAAAATGCTAGAGGGTGTTGTTGAAAATGGAAGTGGTAAAGGTTTAAATATTACTGCATTTAAGGTAGGAGGAAAAACAGGAACAGCGCAGATTGCGAATGTAGGTGTAAAAAAAGTAATGGGTCAAACCTTATATGGTGATGAAGGTGAAAGAAAATACCAGGCCTCTTTTGTGGGATACTTTCCTGCAAATAATCCATTGTACACATGTATAGTTGTCATTAATTCGCCAAGTAATGGGATTTACTATGGTGGTTTAGTGGCAGGACCCGTATTTAAAGAAATTGCAGAAAAAGTGTATTCAACAAGTTTAGATTTCATTCAGCCAATAAATAATAAACAAAACCTTTTAACCACTGCTCCATCTTCAGTTAAGTCAAATAGAAGTGAATTAGCAAGTATCTATAACACGTTTAATATATCAAAATCATCTACCGCTTACGAAACCATTGAAACATCCAATCTAGAGCGCCAATTAAAAAAAGGAATTGTACCAAACTTAAATGGATTAACTGCTAAAGATGCTTTGTTTCTACTTGAAAATTGTGGCTTCCATGTTACAGTAGTCGGCATTGGTTCGGTGAAAAAACAATCGCTTGAAGCAGGAAAAAAGTTCAACAAAGGAGATAAAATAACATTGATATTAAGTTAAAAGGTGAAACTATTAAGCGACATATTATATAAAACACGTATTGAAGAAATTACTGGTTCTACCAATATGGCGATTTCTTCTGTTACGTTTGATTCAAGAAAAGTAAAAAAGGATTCTTTATTTATTGCTACCGTTGGTGTAACTGTAGATGGACATACTTATATTGATAAAGCTATTGAATTAGGAGCAATTGCAATTGTTTGCGAAATATTGCCAAATGAGATACATGAGCATATCACTTACATTAAAGTTTTAAATTCATCCGAATCATTAGGACACATTGCATGTAATTTTTATGATAATCCTTCCGAAAAGCTAAAGTTAATTGGAATTACAGGAACAAATGGAAAAACAACAACCGTTACACTTTTATTCAATCTATTTAAAGGTTTAGGTTACCAAGTTGGTTTACTATCTACCGTTGAAAATAAAATTAATAATGTTGTAATTCCATCAACACATACAACACCCGATGCCTTATCATTAAATGAATTACTCAATCAAATGGTTGAACAAGGATGTCAGTATGCATTTATGGAAGTGAGTTCACATGCTATTGTTCAACATCGCATAACAGGACTAAATTTTACAGGGGCTGCATTTTCAAATATTACGCACGATCATCTTGATTACCATAAAACATTTGAAGAATACATCAAAGCTAAAAAATTATTTTTTGACCATCTTCCAACTGATGCTTTTGCTTTAACCAATAAAGACGATAGAAACGGAATGGTTATGCTGCAAAACACACGAGCAAAAAAATATACGTATGGCCTAAAGTCACTGGCTGATTTCAAATGCAGGGTAATTGAAAATCATTTAAATGGCTTGCTATTAAATATAGACAATCAAGAAGTTTGGATAAAATTGATAGGTTCATTTAATGCGTATAACGCTTTGGTCGTATATGCTATGGCTATATTATTAAAGCAAGACAAAGTTCAAGTATTAACAACACTTAGTAATTTAAATTCTGTTGAAGGTCGCTTTCAATATGTAAAATCAAAATCGGGTATCATCGCCATCGTTGATTATGCTCATACACCTGATGCTTTGAAAAATGTGCTTGAAACTGTAAAAGATATAAGAACGGGCAATGAACAAGTGATTACAGTTGTTGGTTGCGGTGGTGATAGAGATTCGGCAAAAAGACCTGTGATGGCAAAAATTGCTTGCGAGTATAGTAATAAAACAATATTAACAAGTGATAATCCAAGAAGTGAAAATCCAGAAGAAATTTTAAATCAAATGCAAAGTGGTTTATCTCCTGTTGAAATGAAAAGTGCATTAAGAATTAGCGATCGAAAAGAAGCCATTAAAACAGCCGTTGCATTTGCTAAGGAAGGTGATATTTTATTAATAGCGGGAAAGGGTCACGAAAAGTATCAAGAGATAAATGGCGTGAAACATCATTTTGATGATTTTGAAATTATTAAAGAATTATTTGAAACACAAACTTTATAAATTATGTTTTATTATTTATTCCACTATTTAGATCAACATTTTAACTTCCCTGGCGCCGGGGTATTTCAATACATCTCTTTTAGAGCGGCTTTAGCGTTATTATCCTCACTCATTATTTCAATGATGTTTGGTAAACGCATCATTCATTTTATTCGTCAAAAACAAATTGGAGAAACAATCAGAGAATTAGGATTACAAGGTCAAAATGAAAAGGCTGGTACACCAACCATGGGAGGTTTAATTATTTTGGCAGCAATCATTATTCCAACATTATTGTTTGCGAAAATCCATAATATTTATATCGTTATTATGCTAATATCAACCGTTTGGTTAGGTGCGATAGGATTTATAGATGATTACATAAAAGTTTT
>JBIISW010000203.1:0-3713 GCA_044340865.1 Bacteroidia bacterium
CTGTTGATTTTAGTAATGCAACGCGAGTTAACGTGTGGCAACAGCATTATGAAATACCAATGGCTTATCCACGAGGTATTATTGTTTATAGGGTTAGAGCAGTTGGAAAAGATTTTAATTCACCCTTTGTTGCAAGAAGAGAAGGTGCGTGGAGCGCAAATCTTAATTTAACAACAGACATTTTACCTACAGTTGGCTTATCTTACATAAAATATTATGAAGGATTAGATAAAGAATATAACTGGCAGTATTCCGCATCATTTGCCGAAGATGGTAAACGAAAAGAAGTAATTAGCTATTTTGATGGAAGTTTGCGAAACAGACAAACTACAACCATTTTAAATTCGGATAATAATGCAGTAGTGGCAGAAAGTAAATACGATTATCAAGGAAGAGCTTCTGTTCAAATGCTGCCAACGCCAATTACTAGCAGAGGAATTCGTTTTACATCTAATTTTAATCCTGAGTTCAATAAAGAAGATTTTGACGTCAATGCAAATTACCCACTAATAGGCTCCTCAACCGCTTTAGTATCATCGGCCAACGCCACAGCAAAGTATTACGGTAATAACACCACCGCTTCAGGTATAGAGGCGTATATACCTGATGCACAAGGTGCTCCATATACTCAAACCAGGTTTAAAACTGACGGCACGGGGCGGATTGTTTCGCAAAGTGGAGTAGGCATCAATCACATGTTAGGAAATAGTCCAACAAATCATGATACTAAATACTATTACGGTTCACCAACCGGACAGGCCGAATTAGATAGATTATTTGGTAATGAGGTAGGCAATGTTTTACATTACAAAAAAAACATGGTTGTTGATGCTAACGGACAAATATCTGTGAGTTACCTTGATCAAGAAGGAAGAACCATTGCAACGGCATTATCAGGAGAAACACCGAAAAATTTATTAGACATTGATGGTAAGCCAGCACCTACAAGTGTTGTTGTGGATATTTTAACTGGAAAAAATTTAATCTCAGGTAACTCAAGGATTGCTAAAACGACAATCTTAACAACTAAGAATAACTCTCCATACACGTTTAACTACTTGTTAAATATTGATGAAACTTGCTATGCTTATAGTTTAAACAAAAAAATACCATCACCAGTTGAGTGTATATTATGTGATACTTGCATTTTTGATTTAGAAATTAAAATAACAGACGAAGAAGGTAAAAATATTCCTTTATCAGCTATTACATCTACTGCTGGTGTTGGGTCTAGCCCTGTTAATTTTGGGGTGAATACAACATCTATTACTTCACCACTGTTAAAATGCAGTAATATTACTAAGGCTGCTTATACATTCAATGTTGTTTTTCCTGCAATTGGTTCGTACCAAATCGAAAAAATAATTAAAGTAAGTCAGATGGGTTTACAAAAGGCAACCAGTACCTTTACCAATGCGGTTAAAAACCCTCCTTGTGGTCCTTTGTTGGATTCAATTATACCACCACCCTGCAACGATTGCCAATATTTATGTAATAAAGAATATGGTGTATATGGTCCAACCTACTTAACTCCAATACCTCTTGTAACGCCTACGGTTACTACAAACCAATTTGGACAACTACTCGATACCTTACCACTTTCAGAACAAACGGAAGCAATAAATCGTTACAACAGCTGTTTTGAAAAATGTCAATCTCCAATTGTAGTTTTAGATGAATGTGCACTAAAAGCTCAAATATTAAAAACGGATATGAGTCCTGGTGGACAATATTTTGACAACTTAATTGATCAACCTAACACGTGTTCGCCTGCCGCCGCAGTTGGAGGCATAAACGGTTGGCTAAATGCCAATGTTCCAACGTCTCCAACTTTTTGGACCGACCTATTTATTTTTTCTTCTACAGCTCCTCGCAATTGCCTTACTACCCCAATTACTTCAGCTAATCAAAATTGGACTTGGTTACGTAATAATTGGAGGGATTGTTTTGGAGAATTTTTAATGCAATACCACCCCGAATACTGTAATTATAAATTTTATTGTGGCGATGTGGTACTTTGTAATGGTTTAGAACCAGGTGTAACAAATAGTGGAAGTACACCTACTACTTATATTTCTAATTTAGTAGCATCAGGCTCCTCAACTGTAACAGGGGCGCCACCAATTAATACATCTGCCTATTACGACCCCTTGTTTTCGGGTATGTGTAATTTGAGTATCAATTGTGCAACGCCCTCAGCCCCAACTACTATAAAAGTTACAATGCAAAATTTATTACAAAAATTTTACACAGCCAATACTGGTTCTACACCTATTCCTATGAGTATTTGGTATGTGTTAGATAACCCTGATAATATTCATAGCATCCCTTATGGTTCTCCAGTACCGAGTTCATCAGCATTATTAGCTGGTGTGTATTTAGATAATGCAACCATTAATTTTTTTAAATCTTTTCACGACCCACTAACAGGCTTGCTTTCTGGAACGAGTGCTCCTTCAAAATACCAACTGTTTAAAACCCTTTACAATGGTTATAAAAAATTTATTCTGTACGGCTTATATTCTAATGGTTTTGAATGCGAAAAATCTTTAATTTCTAATTCATATATCCCAACTACTGCCTTACCGGCAGACCCCGCTGAACCTAACTTCACACCATGTACACTTTTTCCTTCAAATACCTTTCCTCACGCTCAAATACGTTTTCCTAAAAATGATGGCTTTGAAATGATGTTAGCTAACTGCCCTAATTTTACTCCTTCAATGTCTGCTTTGGCTAATTTCACAACAACTAATTTAGCTAGCACCTGCCAATCAGCTTGCGAAGGAGCGGCCATAAATTGGTATGAAGACATTAAAACTAAAATTGCTAATTGTAATTTGGGTGCTGCCGCTTCGGCTTCTCTTTCGGTTTTAGCAAGTATTAAAGCCGATTTAATTGCCATTTGCGTGACAGGATGCGATGTTACACATCCTCAAGGGCAAAGTTTTGTTCCAACTACCTACTCAGGTGTTCCTGCTCCACCAAGCAGTGGTTCTAATTTTAACGCAGTCATAAACACGTATTTAAGTGTGGCGCCTTACAACTCATGCCCTAGTCTTATTCCTAATATTACCATTGTTCATCCTGCACCTGAATACTCTCAAGCAGGTTGTAGTTGTGATGCCTTAAAAACATTTGCGATTGATAATGGCTTAATTTGGAATCCTACATCTTCGAGTTTTGTTAACGCTTTAGTTACAGCCATAAATACTAATTTAGATTTAGTTGATGTAATTACTGCCGCTGATGTAAATTACTGGCTTTCGGTTTGCTTTAATGCTTCTACACCAACATCTACTACTAGTTTAGTTCCACCATCTGCACATGCCTATCCACCTGTATTTATTTGTCCAATTTCGGACGAAATTCCTCCAAATGATCCTTGTAATACAGCGCAAAGTAATTCTGATGCGGCCTACCAAAACGCAGTTTCTGAAAAACGTGCTATAGATTCTTTATTAGCTATTGTTTTAAATAACTATACCACTAAGTGTTTACAAAAATTAGACACCTACGAACAAATGAATGCCTCTTATACGTTAAACGAATACCATTACACACTTTATTACTACGATCAAGCTGGAAACCTCATTAAAACAGTACCTCCTATGGGCGTGAAACCCTTGCCAATTTCTTTAATCGCGGGTTCAGGGGCTACAATTAACACCAAGAATTCAGCTCTTTATCGAGCAAATCTTGGTACAGTATTT
>JBIISW010000001.1:0-47211 GCA_044340865.1 Bacteroidia bacterium
CACATGAAACTACAGTTAATGACGCGTTTTTAGTCAGTTTTAACTCAAGCGGAGTAAGACAAAGCGGCACCTATTACGGTGGTGTCAGAGCTGTCTGCACTACCGATGCTTCAGGCAATGTTTACATGACGGGATATACACAATCTAATTCGGGTATAGCCACAGCAGGAGCGCATCAAACCGCTAATGGAAATAATGGTTACAGCGATGCTTTCTTAGTAAAATTTAGTGGCATAAGTGTGGGTATTAATGAAACTATAAATGATAAATTATTTTCAATTTACCCTAACCCTACCCAAAGTATAGTTAACGTAAAAGCAGACACCAAGCTTATTGGCGCTGTTTACAACATATATGACAACACAGGCAAAGTGGTTTTATCAGGGAAAATAAATACTGAAAACACAAGCGTTGATTTGGAAAAATTAGCGGCAGGTATTTATTTGTTCAGTATAGGAGAAAATGTGAAACAGACATTTAAAGTGATTAAGGAATAAGCCAGCCCTTAACAGCGTGCAAGCGCCATAACCCTGCCGCAGGCGCAACACAGGGTTACGAGCGCCTGCACGCAAACCGTTAAAAGGCATACTCAACCTCAAAAAAACGTAATACTTTTTAATTATAAAACAATTCAATACTTAAGTTGTTTTACTTAAAAATCGTATCATTACAGTGATGGAAAATATGAATAAAAAAGGGTTTGCATTTAAAACCTACGAGGCACCTTTCATTTCTCCTTTCGATAAACTATTCGATATTTTTAAGGAATTGATTGTAACCACTTCTGGCGATTTTGATGAAGCCATTGATTGGTTGCGCCTATTAGATAAAGAATACAAACTCACCGATGAAAAATATACTGTTGACGATTTTATTGAAGACCTCAAACAAAAAGGCTACATCAAACAAGATGTAAAACCTGATGGTTCGGGAGGAATGGCCATTACCTCAAAAACAGAACGAGCGATTCGGCAAGATGCCCTCGATCAAATTTTTGGAAAGTTACAGCGTTCTGGTAATGGAAATCATAAAACTAAATACGCTGGGAATGGCGATGAACAAACGGGTGAATTTAGAGCCTACAATTTTGGCGATTCTATAGATAACATTTCGCTTACCGAAAGTTTACGGAATGCTCAAATAAATAATGGCGTTGACGATTTTACCCTTACCGAAAATGACTTAGTAGTGGAAGATGCGCAATACAAAGCTCAAATGAGCACTGTATTGATGATAGACATTAGCCACAGCATGATTTTATATGGCGAAGATAGAATTACACCAGCCAAAAAAGTAGCCATGGCATTGGCCCAACTCATTACAACACGTTACCCAAAAGATACCATTGATATTTTAGTATTTGGAAATGATGCTTGGTCAATTCCCATTAAAGACCTACCCTATTTAACAGTTGGTCCTTACCATACTAACACCGTTGCTGGCCTACAATTAGCCATGGATATTTTGCGAAGAAAACGAAATACCAATAAACAAATTTTTATGATCACCGATGGAAAACCAAGCTGCGTGAAAGAAAAAGATGGCCGGTATTACATGAATAGCAACGGATTAGATCCATACATTGTAGAACAGTGTTATAACCAAGCACAACAAGCACGTAAACTGCATATTCCAATTACCACGTTTATGATTGCACGTGATGCCTACTTGCAAGAGTTTGTAGATAATTTTACAATAGCTAATCAAGGCAAAGCGTTTTACACAGGAATAAAAGGATTAGGTGAAATGATATTTGAAGATTACGAAACCAATAGAAAAAAGAAATTAAAATAATGATTATGAAAATTGAAAATATAAAAACACTTGGTGAGCTTAAAAAATCAGGCTATGTTTCTAAAAGCATCAAAGATGAATTAAGACATAATTTAAGAGAGAAAATAAAATCAGGTAAACCTGTTTTTGAAGGTGTGCATGGATTTGAAAATACGGTGATACCAGAATTGGAAAGAGCCATCTTGTCTCGTCATAATATTAACTTGCTTGGCTTGCGCGGACAAGCAAAAACAAGGTTGGCAAGAAAGATGATTGAATTGTTGGATGAATATATGCCCATCGTAGAAGGCTCAGAAATAAATGATGATCCATTGAATCCCATTTCACGTTATGCAAAAGAATTGATAGCTGAAAAAAAAGATAAAACACCTATAAGTTGGATACATAGAAACGAGCGGTTTTTTGAAAAACTAGCCACACCTGATGTAACTGTAGCGGATATTATTGGAGACGTTGATCCCATTAAAGCTACTAATTTAAAACTGTCTTATGCCGACGATAGAGTCATTCATTATGGCATGATACCAAGAGCCAACCGTTGCATTTTTGTGATTAATGAATTACCCGATTTACAAGCAAGAATACAAGTAGCCTTATTTAATATATTGCAAGAAGGTGATGTGCAAATAAGAGGTTATAAAGTGAGACTTCCACTCGACATGCAATTTGTGTTTACGGCAAATCCTGAAGATTATACCAATAGAGGAAGTATTGTTACTCCATTAAAAGATAGAATAGGCTCACAAATATTGACACATTACCCGGAAACGATTGAAATAGCTCGTATGATTACGGCTCAAGAAGCTAAGCTGAACGACATGCAAACGAATTCAGTGTATGTTCCATCATTAGCAAAAGATATTTTAGAACAAATTGGTTTCGAAGCGCGCGAAAGTGAATTCATAGATAGCAAAAGTGGTGTAAGTGCGCGAATGAGCATTACAGCCTATGAAAACTTAATTAGCACAGCTGAACGAAGATCATTAAAATTAGGAATAAATAAAACGTCTGTTCGATTGGCCGATTTCATGGGAATTATTCCTGCTATTACAGGCAAGGTTGAATTGGTGTATGAAGGAGAGCAAGAAGGCGCTGCAAGCGTAGCGCAAAAATTAATTTCTGATGCTGTGTTTACCTTGTTTCCTGGTTATTTTCCTAAGATAGAAAAGCTAGAAAAAGAGCCTACTAAAAGTGTATATGCAAACATCATAGAATGGTTTTCTAATGAACTTGGCATAGAATTATTGGATGATGCTAGTGATGAAGACTATAAAAAAGAGTTAGACTCAATAAAGCCATTAAACGAGTTGATAAAAAAATACCAGCCAGAGGCGAGCAAAGAAGATACCTACTTTTTAAAAGAGTTTGTGCTTTGGGCCTTGGTTGAAAATAAAAAACTAAGCAAGGATAGATTTACAGAAGGATTTCAGTTTAATGATTTGTTCAAGAGGTAAATTAACCTCATGTTGAACTTTTGCTGAGCGCACCAAAATAAAAAGAATAGTAGTTAGATGCCCATACCTTATTTTAGTCAATCAATACTTTTCTAAAAAGAAAATTTTATCTTTATCAGAAAATGGCAAAAGCCCGATGAAATTATGTTGAAACAAATAAAAGTATCGGTGTTAATGACTGTTTTTAATACCAATTTAGTGTATACAAAAAGAGCTATAGACTCGGTGCTAAATCAAGATTTCCAAGATTTTGAGCTGATTATTATTGACGATGGTAGCAAGGAAAACAACAGAGAATCCTTAATGGATTATGTTGAAAAATACGAGGACAAAATCAGCTATATCCGTCACAGCAACCGTGGACAATCAGAATCCGTAAACCGTGGGGTTTTATATAGTTTGGGCGAATACATTACCATTATAGATAGCGACGACGAATACAAATCGAATCATTTGAGCACTTGCTTAAAAGAAATAAACGAATTGGACTTAATTTGTTCAACCACAGAAACAATAGTTGATGACGATAACGATTATTATGTGCCCGATAAAAACGACCAAACGAAACTCATACATTTAGACGAAGTCATTTTGTTTGGCACCTTATTCGGAAGGAAAAAAGTATTTACTACAATTGATTTCAAAACGGGGTTTGCAGCCGATGCCGATTTTTATGAACAGGCCAATAAACTATTCCGTGTAAAAAAACTTGACTTGCGTACCTATGTTTATCACAGAAATATTCCGAATAGTATTTGTGCAACTATCAAAAAAGCGAATTTGATTAAACCTTAAATATGACTTTCGAATCGCCGTTTACTCAGATAGATACTAATTTAGTAATGGCTTGTCATATAACTGGTGTGCATGATGTAAACCGCAACACGACTCTTGTAGACGATTCTTACAAATTAGTTAAAGATTGGGCTGAATCCATAACTGCTGCTAACTTAAAGGGTATAATTTTTCATAATAACTTCTCAGAAGAAACATGTAAATCTTTTGAAAATGATTCGATTTCTTTCATTAAAATCGAATATGACAACCAATACAATCCCAATGTATTTCGTTATTTTATTTACCGTAATTTTTTACAGCAACATATCAAACAAATAAAAGGTGTTTTCATGACTGATATTACCGATGTTGTGCTCGTTAATAATCCGTTTAAAGACACACTTTTTATTGAAAATCCAACTTCTCTTTTTTGTGGCGACGAACCTAAAACCTTGCACAACGATTGGATGATTGCTCATAGTGAAAATTTGCGAAAAAACATACAAGATTATGCCACATACGAAAGCACATTTGGCGAAGAGACCTTGTTGAATTGCGGAGTTATTGGAGGTTCAGCTTCGTTAATATTAGATTTTTTACAACAACTTTCTGCGATTCACCAAAAAGCAAATTGCGAAAATAAAACGGCTTATACTGGCGACATGGGTGCATTCAATTATTTAGTTCGTACCCAATTTAATTATCAACTCATACATGGAGCACCAGTAAACACAGTTTTTAAATTGCATGAAAACGAACGAAGCGATTGCTGGTTTAGGCATAAATAATTGAATGCAATTCATTGTAAATTTTACTTTCAGATGAATTAGAAAGTGATTATAAAAAAAGAAAATGGTGATTGAAGAATATAATAAAATTCGAAATCGTCATTCAATAATCCGATTTACTATTTATCTAACAAATCCGCTACGTGTTTGTCAATAATAAAAGTAAAATCATTTTCCGAAATATTTTCTAAATCAACCCAGCGCATCGATTGAGCGCCTTCTTTTATTTCTTTAAAATCAAACAATTCTGAAGAAATTGAGAAATCAAAGGATTCTGTTGGTTTTACTAAATAATAAACACTGATGATTTGACTTTGGTTACTAAAGGCAGAGTTAACAAAAAAATCAGTTGTATAAAAATGAGATAAAATTTCAATATTCAAATTAAGCTCCTCTTTAAATTCACGCATCAAACATTCTTTGGTTCCTTCGCCGTATTCTAATCCTCCACCAGGAAACTTAGTAATATTATTTCCTTTGATGTATTCATCAGACACCAACACTTTGCCGTTTTGAATTAAAATTCCATATACTCTTACATTAATATGCGTCATACTACAAAGCTAAACTTTAAGCCATTTAAAAACACAAAAAGTAAAATAGCTTATCAACTACTTTTTGCTGAAATAATTGAAATTAGTAGTAATACCAAAGGTATGCGCGTTACCCGTCAAGGCATACTTAGAAAAACCGTAATTAAAATGGAATTTATACACTTTAAAACAAAAACCAAGTGATAAACCGTTAGCTGTTTTTTTATCGGATAACACCATTTCTTTACCAGTTTTAAAATTATAAGCCACTCGTAAATTAAAGTTTTTAGAGATAACAATTTCAGTTCCTATAACTAAGTGCCTGCCAAATTTATCCAATCCCTTTCTGAAATTATCATTTCTAATTTCTCGCTTTGTTTTTACAATGGGTTTATTTGTAAAAGGATCTATGTTCGAATTTTGCACCGAAGGATTATCATAAGTCAAATCCCATTTTAAAAGTTGATCATACAAAACAAGTAATCGAAAAGGTGCTTTGTCTAATTTTTTACTTAGTCCGATTTGAACATTGGAAGGTAATTTTTCTTTCTCTCCAGTTCCAGTGTATGTTCGCCATTGAGAACCATAATTTTTAGCAAGAAGTGTAACCGTTAAGTTATCTTTTGTATGATACGTTAAACCAACATCTACAGCACTACCCAAAGCATAATAACTATCAAAATGAGAATAAATGGTTTTTAGTGTGGCTCCAATTGATAATGTACTATCTTCATTAAATGGTTTGGCTACGCTGAAATTTAAAGAGTAATCAGCGGCTTTAAACGTTCCTGTTTTTTCATCATAATCATCTCTTCCATCAAAATTACCGTAATTAAAATACTGTAATCCTGCTGCAAAGGTAAATTTATCTTTAACTTGATGGGCATACATGACATTACCATAACTTAAATCCGAAACATAATTAACATGATTATAGGCTAATTGCTTTTTCATACTTGGATTTAGTAAAGCTGGATTACTTGAGGCTAAATTAACATCATCGTCCCAAATAGCGTTGGTTGCTCCGCCTAATGCTGCAGACCTCGCTGGCACCTGTAAATCAAGCAAACGAAATGCTTTTGTACCACCAATTTGGGCAGGCAACGTAAATGCTAAACTTAAAAAAATATAGAAGCTAATGAGTTTCACTGTGTATAATTACGAAAAAAAATGAGATATATTGCTTAAGTAGAGAAAATAATTTATTCGGAAACTCGTATTTCTTCAATCATTAATTGGATGGTCGTTTGTCCCCTAAATTCATTTTCTTTAATCTTGTAAACGATATCAACTGGGATTTTACGCTGCAAAAAGTTTAAAAAATCACCTTTATTAAAAGCAATAGCCTCAATTTTTGTTAATTGTGCATTGGGTTGATAAACCTCTAACTTCAAATGATTTTGCCCAACAATTTTTGCAAATCCGGTATCTAAAACCCCTTTACTATAAAATACGGGAGTCATATTATGTGGTCCATGAGGTGCAAACTGTTTTAAAATACGAAGCAATTTATCATTGATATCATCTAATTTCAATTCCAAGTCAATTTCAACTGTTGGCGTTAGCATGTCTGCTTTTATGGTTCGAGCAACTTCATTTTCGAAAGCTTCTACAAACGCTTTCACATTGTTTGGCTTCATGGTTAAACCAGCTGCAAATTTATGTCCACCAAATTGTTCCAATAAATGACTACAATTTTCGATGGCGGTATATACATCAAAATCTTTTACACTTCTTGCGGAGCCTGAAACGACATCATTTGAGAGCGTTAATACAATGGTAGGTTTATAAAATTTTTCAATTAAACGAGATGCTACAATACCAACTACACCCTTGTGCCAAGATGGATTGTATAAAACAACTGATTTTTTAAATGGCGTAATAGGATCGAGTTCTAACATTTCGATAGCTTCATCGGTAATGCTTACATCTAAATCTCTTCGGTGCAAATTAGTATCATTAATTTTTACTGAAAATGCTGAAGCTTCTTCTGTTGAAGAAATTAATAATTCAACGGCCTTCGACCCATGCTCTATTCTACCAGCCGCATTGATACGCGGTGCAATAGTAAAAACTAATGTACTAACATCTAATACTTTGTTGTCACTTTTTCCAAAGGCAAGTAAGGCTTTAATACCAGGACGCGGATTGGCATTTAATTGTTTTAATCCATAATGAGCCAATACTCTGTTTTCATCCGTAATTGGAACAACATCTGCTGCAATACTTGTAACTACTAAATCTAAAAAATGATAAACGGTTTCAATGTCAATATTATTCTTAATACAAAATGCTTGGGCTAATTTAAAACCAATACCACAACCTGATAATTCTTTGTAAGGATAATCACAATCTATTTGTTTAGGATCTAAAACTGCAACTGCCTTTGGAATAATTACTCCTGGCAAATGATGATCACAAATAATAAAATCTATTTGTCGTTCATTAGCATAATCAATTTTATCATTGGCTTTAATACCACAATCTAATGCAATGATTAGGCTATAATTATTCTCTTTAGCATAATCAATACTTTTAAATGAAATACCATAGCCTTCGCTATATCTATCTGGAATATAATATCGAACTTCATGAAGGTAAGACTTAAAAAAACTATATACCAAAGCAACAGCAGTTGTTCCGTCTACATCATAATCGCCAAATATTAATACTTTTTCGTTGTTATCAATCGCCTTGTTAATTCGATGAATGGCCGTTTCCATTCCTTTCATTAAAAAAGGATCGTGCAACGAATTTAAATTTGGTCTAAAAAAAGTTTTTGCTTCGTTAAACGTCGATATTCCTCTTAAAGCTAACAGCTTAGCAATTGTTTCATCCACAACTAAATTTTGTTGTAATTCGGAAACTACTTCGGCAGAATAATGCGTATGTGTGAGCCACTGTTTTTTCAAAGCTTCGAGATTACAAAATTAACGGTTACAATTTGAATGAATTTACTTATATTGGTTAAGCTATATTATGATAAACAGACATGATATCATCATCATCTTCCATTTTATTTATCATTTTTTCAAATTCAATTTCTTGCTCTTCAGTTAATTCTTTAGTGATATTTGGGATAAATGTTTTAATGGTTTCTTTTACCATGTATTTTTTTTCTTCTAAACCAGCTTGCATCATACCAAAATCTGTGAAAGCAACTTGTACAATTAATTCATTCGTTTCATCATCCCACGTTAATTCTTCAGCACCAAAATCAATCAAATCTAACTCTACATCGTCTTTATTTAAGCCAGTTGAATCTATTTTAAATAGGCCTTTTCGATCAAACATAAAACTTACTGAGCCAGTTGTACCGACTGAACCATTGGATCGACTAAAATAAAGCCTTAAATTAGCAATCGTACGTGTTGGATTATCAGTTGCACATTCAACCAAAACAGGCACTCCAAAAGGACCATAACCTTCATAAATAACTTCATCGTAGCTACCAGTATCTTTTTCTGAGGCACGTTTAATAGCCGCATCAATATTTGCTTTTGGCATATTTACAGCCTTTGCATTAGCTATACAAATTCTTAATCTAGGATTTAAATCAGGCGTCGGGCCACCAGCCTTTACTGCCATTACAATTTCTTTACCAATTTTAGTAAATTGCTTTGCCATTTTAGCATAACGCTTAAACATGGTTGCTTTGCGGGTTTGAAAAATACGTCCCATAATAAAAATCTTAAAAATTTATAATTTCCGACAAATTTAGTATAAAAAACATGATACTTTAAATACATTTGTTTTAAATATTAACCATTATGTCCTCAAATCAAACGTTAAGTGTTTTTCAAATTCATATCACTTTACCAAATATGTTTAATCAGCAATTTACTGCGTTAATTCCTGAGCAAAGAAGAGTCGTTAATAAATTATTAGCGGCACAAGTCATTTTAAGTTATGCGTTGGATATGGAACGTCAAAATTTATGGATCACTATTCAAGCCAAAAATCAATTGCAGGTGATGGATGTTTTATCTACATTTCCGATTATCAAAGAAGTCAAAGTAGACATTTTTGAATTAGCTTTTTTTGATACAGTACCTGCCAGTATTCATGAATTTATTATGAATTAATGGTGATAAAAAAATGCTAAATAGCTTTCAAACTCAAATCCATGCTTTTGACATGGTGTGTAAGCGCACCAACAGAAATAAAATGGACTCCACATTTGGCATAGCTAACAATGTTTTTTTCGGTAATACCACCAGAACTTTCTACTTCATAAGCATTATTAATGAGAGCGACCGCTTTTTTAGTATTTGCAATGGTATAATTATCAAGCATAATTCTTTGAAAACCACCATTTTTAAGAACTAGTTTTACATCATGTAATGTTCTAGTCTCAACTTCAATTGGTAATTTCTTTTTTGTTTTTTTTAGGTAATTGTGCGTTGCATGAAGCGCTTCAATGATTCCACCTGCAAAATCGATGTGATTATCTTTAATCATAATCATATCGTACAAACCAAATCGATGATTGGCTCCACCACCAATTACGACAGCCCATTTTTCAAAAAATCGAAAATTAGGAGTGGTTTTTCTAGTGTCAATTACTTTGGCTTTCGTTCCTTTACATAAGCTTTGCAAGTAATTAGTTTTGGTTGCAATGGCGCTCATTCGTTGCATAATATTTAACACTAAACGTTCGGCCGTTAATAGTTTTTGAGTATTTCCTTCTATATAAAAAGCAATATCACCAACCTTTACCGAACTTCCGTCTTTTATTAATTCTGTAAATTTAAACTTAGGATCAATGATTTTGAAAATCTGTTTAGCAGCCTCAATACCGGCTAATATGCCATTTTCTTTGACTAACAATTTACACTTGCCTTTTTGAGTATTTGGAATAGTAGCTAAAGCCGAATGATCGCCATCACCAACATCTTCCTGCAAAGCATTTTTTACAAATTGCACTAAACTAAAATGTTTTTTGTGTTGCTGAAAGTAATTACTCATTTTCAATTCTAAAACCCGAAATTAAATTGCTTCTGATTAATATAGATACACGGTATTTACCAGTATTCGTATCCATCGTTCCTGTAATAAATTGTTGGTCACCATTCACAATGCTGGTATGAGCAGTCGTGTAATTCTTTACTTTATTTTTTGAGAAAAAATCTGCAATAATGGCTTGTGCTTGAGATTTACTCATTAAATCTTCTTGCGCCAAAACTTTAATTGATAATTTATCAGAAAATAATTTAACTAACTCAACCGCATTTCCTTTTTTTAATGCTAAAGAAACATCGTCATTTAAATCTTCTACTCCAAAAGAATATGAAAGCAGACTCATGCATATAATTATTATAAACTTCATTACTTTGTAAATTTAAATATTTAAATACAATTACTGTGCCTAAAACTTCCTAAATTCGTTAAAAATGAAAATCATATTAGTTCAAATAGAAAAAACCAACGATGTATACCTTAACGAAGGCATAAAAATTTATACAGATCGGTTGAAAAATTACGTTTCCTTCCAAACAGAAACCATAGTCATGAATAAATTGGTTCGACAAAAGCCATTTGAAGAGCAAAAAAAGGCAGAAGCTATTGAAATTGAAAAATTACTGTTACCCTCAGATTATTTAGTGTGTTTAGACGAACATGGTAAGCAACTAAAATCAACGTTATTTGCTGACTTTTTAAATAAAAGAATGGTTTCTGGATGCAAACGATTGGTCTTTTTAATTGGAGGGCCATTCGGCATTGATCAATCTATTTTAAAAAATAGTTCTTATATCATGTCATTATCTGATATGACATTTTCTCACCAAATGATTCGTTTGTTCTTTTGCGAACAATTATATAGAGGTTTTTCAATTTTAAAAAATGAAAAATACCATCATGAATAATTTAAACTTTTAACTCTTTTTTTATTCCAATCATGGCTAAAAAAATCCAACCAGTTATAAAAAATAAACCTCCTATTGGAGTTATTGGCCCCAGAAATGAAAGCCAATCAGCATGAAATAAGTTTCGAGTACACAACAGATACAATGAACCGGAAAATAAAATGATGCCAATTAAAAAACAATTAAAGGCCCACTTCAAATAATTACTTTGAATCTGTTTAGCTAATAAAAAAACGATTAACATAGCTAATGTATGATATATGTGATATTTAACACCTGTGTCGAAGCCATTCACTTGATCAATTGTGATTAAACCAGTTTCTATCTTACTTTTTAAATAATGTGCTCCTAAGGCTCCTAATGCTACAGCTATTGAACCTAAAATACCAATGATGGTTAGTTTATTGTTTTTCATATAATATTATTTTTTACTGTCGAGGAATTTCGAAAACTCATCGCGCGTTTCTTGAAACTGAAATTCGTTTATTAATTTTAAGGTATTTTCTTTATCTACTAAAGCATAATAGGCCGATTTCAAGACGTCTATTTTTTCTCTATCATGACTAAACAGTGTCATGATTTTTTGAGCTTGTGAAGTACTGACGCAATTAATATACAATTGTTTTTTAGCGGCATCCGTCCTTTCATTTTCGTATTTCTTCCCTTTAATAAAATTCATAACATCATTAAATTTTTGATCTGAAATCGCTATTCGACATGCCATACTTTTTTGTTTAAGTATATCTGTTTGATCTTGTAAGAACTGAGAAAAGGCGTCTTTCATTGACTCGTATTTTAAAACTTGTAACAGCAACTGTATATTTTCCTTATCTATAACATGAGGATAGCCCTTTTTAACGCCATTTAAAATGTCTAGTTCTAATTTGAGAACTGAAACTAACTGATTTAATTGTTTAGCAGAATAACAGTTGTTTTCTAAAATTGAATTTAGGTATAGCAATACCAATTGATCATCCTTGCATTTACTCAATAAATTTAAAGCATAACTGATTTCAATATCTGTCAAAACAGCATCACATGTTTCTGTTTGAAAATTATAATTATTAAAAAAAATAGGTTTATTGTTTATTGCTTGATACAATTTACCATAGATACTATTATCAACTAAAGGAATTTCTTTTTTGGGCTCTTCAGGAACATTAGGCGTAGCTGGAGCTGACGGTAATTCAATAGAATTAAACGTTAATTTATCTGCCGATTCAGATAAAACATACGTAAATTCTTTATTGGTGTATTTATCTGCAATAAAAAAAGAATCTACTAGAATAATTTCTTTATTATCTAACGAGGTTGCAATTTTTATTTTTTGCCAACCTAACCCTAAATTAAACGCTTTCGCGTTTGTTTCAGGAACACTATTAATCTGTTTGTTGTTTACTTTTAAAGAAAAAACGTGTCCCACATTACTAAATACAATCAATGAATTAGACTGGCTTCTTCCATATAGTGAAATCAACACAGTGAAAATAATTGCTAAATTTTTAATAAACATATATTCTTTCTTTAAGTAACAAATTTAATTTATTTTTGTGGTAATAACACGATTCGTAAAAGTTTAAAGAAATTTTAGGAATTCCAATTTAACTAACACATGAGCAACATTTTAATTATCGGAGCTGGCCGCTCATCATCAAGTTTAATTACCTATTTTTTATCAAATGCTAAACAATACAATTGGCACATCACCATTGCTGATGCAAATAAAAAAGCAGTAGATTCAAAAATAAGTGCTTATTCGGATGTTGCAACTGCCGTAGAATTTGATGTATTGAATGTATCGCTGCGCGAAAAACTCATTTCGCAATCCGACTTTGTTATTTCCATGTTACCTGCTTTTATGCATGCTGATGTTGCCAAAGATTGCGTTAGACTTAGCAAACATCTTGCTACGGCAAGTTATGTAAGTGCCGAAATGAAAGAATTAGATTCAGAAGCCAAAGAAAAAAAAATATTATTACTGAATGAATGTGGTTTAGATCCAGGTATTGATCATGCTTCCGCTATGCAGGTCATTCATAGAATTCAAGCTGAAGGTGGAATTATTACAAACTTCCAATCTTTTTGTGGAGGCTTAGTAGCTCCAGAAAGCAATGATAATCCGTGGGGTTATAAATTCAGTTGGAATCCACGCAATGTTATTTTAGCTGGGCAAGGAACGGCTCAATTTATTGAGGATGGTCATCTGAAATTCATTCCTTATAATCGTTTATTTACTCAAACTTGCGCCATTCACATTGATGGCTATGGTACATTTGATGGTTATGCAAATCGAGATAGTATAGGATACAAAGAGCCATATGGTTTATCAGATGTAAAAACGATGTTGCGAGGTACGCTCCGTCAAACAAATTATTGTAAAGCTTGGAATGTTTTTGTGAAATTAGGATTAACTGATGATTCGTATAAAATTAAAAACTGTGATTCACTGAATTATACAAGCCTCATTCAATCCTTTTTACCCGCAGGTGATGGCAGTGTAAAAGAAAAATTAATTTCATTTATGGGCAGCGAGATTGATGCGACCATCATCAGTATGTTAGATTACTTAGAATTATTTGTTAATAAACCCATTACATTAAATGAAGCATCTCCAGCCGAATTATTACAACATTTATTGGAAGAAAAATGGGTGTTAAAACCAGGCGATAAAGACATGATTGTGATGCAACATCTGTTTGAATACGAGCTTAATGGTGAGCACAAAAAACTAACTTCGTCATTGGTTGTTATTGGGGAGGATGAAATACATACAGCCATGGCAAAAACGGTAGGTTTGCCTTTAGCTATTTCAATCAAAAACTTTTTAATTGGAAAATTTAAATTGTATGGCATTCAAATCCCTATTGTAAAGGAGATTTACGAACCCTTACTTACAGAACTAGAAACGTTAGATATTAAATTTATTGAAAAAGAAATGTAATAGAAAATTACCTTCTGTTGAACGATAAATAATCTTGCAGAATAATCGTTGCACTAATCATATCAACGGTGTCTTTGTTAGCTCTATCTTTTCTTTTCAAACCGCCCATTAACATAGCCTGATGTGCCAAAACAGAAGTGAAACGCTCGTCGTAACGTGCAATTTTTATAGTTGGAAATTTACGAGTAAGGTGAGTTACAAAAGGTTCAATAAAACGGGCACTATCAGAAGCTTCATTTTGTAAAGTTTTAGGCTCACCAACAACGATGCACTCCACCTGCTCTTTTGCTAAGTAAGCTTCTAAATAGGCAATCAAATCTTTACTATGCACTGTAGTTAAACCAGTTGCTATAATTTGCAAGGTATCTGTTACCGCAATACCAACACGCTTGCTACCGTAATCTATTGCTAAAATTCTTCCCATATATAAAGTAAAGGTAATTAGATTTATAAATAAATGAAATTATAAAACGAATGTTATATTTTGTACTTTTAAAATGAAAATATAAAATTTAGAAAATGACTGCATTATTTTTAGAAACATCAACTAGTTCGACAAAAGAAGATGTGTTTATTTTCCTAGGATTTTTTCTTTTTCTAATAGGAGTTGTTCAAATAATTGGGGCAATCGTTCGTACGATAAGTGCTATAATTTATAAAAAGAACTTGAAGTTACTTTTAATTTATTGGTTACAGGTAGCAATTTTTATCTTTGTATTTTATGGATTTGTCAAATTAAACCATGATATTTTTATTTGGATTCCATTTGCTATACTTATTGCTATTTGGTATTGGGTTAAAATTGTTTTCACCAAACAAACAAAAGACTTTTTTGTGCCTTAAGTTCATTATTTGAAAATAATCCTTGTAAGATTTCATTATCAAAATTTTAATATTAAAATAAAATGTAAATGCCACACTTTATCGATTCACTTTCCTTTGCCTTAAATGGTTTAAAATTAGTATTAAAAGAGAAACACTTTAAAATTCATCTGATATCAGCATTGCTTGTATTATCTGCAGGCTTTTACTTTCATATCAGTACAAATGAATGGTTCGTTGTATTAATTTGCATAAGCATTGTTTTATCACTTGAAATAATCAATTCAGCAATCGAGTATTTTGTAGATTTAGTAGAACCAAATCAAAACCCTAAAGCTGGGGCAATTAAGGATTTATCAGCTGGTGCAGTGCTTATCGTTTCAATCATTTCAGTCATAATTGCTATTATGATATTCGGTAAATATATTTTAGATTTACTTACAACTGTTTAAACAAGAAATTACGTATTAAACCCACTTATATGTTTCCAGAAACTGAGCTCATCCTTTCAAAAGAAAATAGAGTTTATCACATTAATTTAAAAGGAGAAGATATTGCTGATAACGTCATTGTTGTAGGTGATCAAAACCGTGTGGCAGAAATATCAAAATTATTTAGCAAAATTGAATTCAAAACTCAACATCGAGAATTTGTAACACATACAGGAATATTCAACGGAAAGCGAATAACGGTTTTATCTACTGGTATCGGCACAGATAACATTGATATTGTAATGAATGAATTAGATGCTGCAGTCAATATTAATTTAGAAACCCGCGAATTAAACCCAACACACCGTTCATTAAATATTATCAGGCTTGGAACTAGCGGGGCATTGCAAGCTGATATTCCTGTAAATGACATTGTAGTTTCATCTCACGGTTTAGGTTTAGATGGCCTATTAAACTTTTATGATAATTGGCAATCTATTAATGAAAATGATATCAGTGAGGCTTTTATAAAGCAAACCAATTGGCTACCTAATTTACCGTATCCTTATTGTGTAAAGGCATCAGACTCATTAATATCTAAATTTGGAGAAGGAACACATTTGGGGATTACAGCAACTGCACCAGGATTCTATGGTCCACAAGGTCGTCAATTACGATTAAAAGCGGCTATGCCAACTTTAAATGATTTTTTAACCGATTTTAAATTGGGAGAACATCGTATAACCAATTTCGAAATGGAAACATCGGCCTTATATGGTTTAGGAAAGTTATTAAACCACCAATGTTTAACAGCATGTGTCATTATCGCAAACCGCGTTCGTAAAGAGTTTACAAGCAATTACACGAAAAGTGTAGAGATATTAATAACAGAAAGTTTACAACGATTAACAACCTAATTGTTCAAAAAATGAAAATATAAGTTAAAAATGGCTCCTATTCGGGGCTATTTTTGTTTTGTATGAGGCCTAAAAAAAATGAAATGAATCTAAAGGAAGTAATAGCATTAATTACTTTACTTGATGACCCAGATGATGGAATTTATTCTGAAGTAAAAAACAGATTCATAATTCTTGGTCCACCAGCAATTCCTCACCTTGAAACTGCTTGGGAAAATAGCTTTGATGCGCTCATGCAAAAACGAATCGAGGGTATTATTCATACCATACAATTTAAAGCCCTACAAGACGCTCTTAAATATTGGGCAGAATATGAGCAAGAGGACTTATTTAAAGGATGTTCTATTATTGCTCGTTATCAATATCCTGATTTAGATGAAACGAAATTAAAAAAGCAGTTACAACAAATCAAACAAGATGTATGGTTAGAATTGCACGATGATTTAACGGCTGTTGAAAAAGTTAAAATAATTAACCATATTTTATTTGAAGTACATCAATTTGGAGGTAATATTTCAAATTACCATGCGCCTCAAAATTCATTTATTAATGTTGTATTAGAAACCAAAAAAGGAAATCCAGTGATGCTAAGCGTTATTTACGCTTTAATTTGTAAAGAATTGGCTATTCCTATATACGGTATAAATCTACCTCAACACTTCGTTTTAGCTTATGTAAACGATTACGCAAACCTAATTGATCCATCAGACAGAACATTATCTGAGAATATATTGTTTTACGTTAACCCATTTAGTAAAGGTTTAATTTTTAATCAAGGAGATATAGAGGCATTTATCAAACAACTGAACCTTGAACCGGAAACTAAACATTTTCTACCATGTTCTAATTTAGATATTATTAAACGTGTATTAAATAATTTAATTCATTCGTTTGATAAAATGGGTTATGCCGAAAAAGTAGCAGAGCTAAAGAAATTAGAAAATCAATTGTAGGAGATTCCTTAAAGATAAATCGCTGTCAATTAATTGCGTTAAACATTTATTTTAATTAAGTACACATGAATCCAAAAGGGAAATTAGTAATTATTGGGGGGGCTGTAGACAAAGGTAGTTTTACTGAAAAAAACTTTGAAAAGCAGGTGGAAAAAAATTTAAATTTTTTTGAAACAGGAATTTTAAAGCGTTTAATTGTTGAGTCAAAACACAAAGAAAATTCTCGTATTGAAATTATTACCACCGCTTCCAAAATACCAAAAGAAGTTGGTCCAGAATACGCTCGTGCTTTCGAATTTTTGGGAGCAAAGAACGTAGATGTTTTGTATATCGAAAAAAGAGAACACGCTCTAGAGGAATCTGCTGTTGAACGCTTACGAAAAGCCGATGTGGTTATGTTTACAGGAGGCGATCAACTTCGTCTCACTTCCATTTTAGGTGGGACGCCCTTTCACGAATTATTGATTCAAAAATACCAAAATGAAGATTTTATTTTTGCTGGTACTTCAGCTGGTGCTGCAGCAGCATCAAACAATATGATTTACCAAGGTAGTAGTAGTGAAGCATTATTAAAAGGTGAAGTTAAAATTACCAGTGGTTTAGGGTTGATAGACGATGTAGTAATAGATACACATTTCGTACACCGAGGGCGAATAGGACGTTTATTTCAAGCTGTAGTTGGTAATCCAAAAATACTTGGAATTGGATTGGGAGAAGATACGGGACTATTGATAACAGATAAAACAAATATGGAAGCTATTGGATCTGGCTTAGTTATATTAGTAGATGGAAGAAATATTAAAGATACAAACTTAACTTCTGTAGAAATGGGACAACCTATTTCTATCAAAAATTTAGTTGTACATGTTATGAGTATGGGAGACCATTATGATTTAGCAGCGCATGAAATGACTATCGACTTTCATGCTTAAAAAAAAGTCCCTTGCCAAAACGACAAGGGACTTTTTTATTATCTATGTGATACTAATTCTATAAAATCAACATCGCATCTCCGTATGAATAGAATCTATATTTTTCTTTAATAGCTTCTTTGTATGCTTTCATAATTAAATCATAACCACCAAAAGCAGCAACTTGCATTAACAAAGTTGATTCAGGCATATGAAAATTTGTTATCATACAATTAGCCACTGAAAAATCATAGGGAGGGAAAATGAATTTATTAGTCCAGCCAGCATATGGATTTACATGTCCAGTTGTTGAAACAGAAGATTCTAATGTTCTCATAACAGTTGTACCAACAGCACATACTTTTTTCTTTTTGTCTTTTGCTTTATTAATTATCTTACAATTGTCTTCTGTAATTAAAGCATCTTCGCTGTCCATTTTATGTTTAGTTAAATCTTCCACTTCTACCATTCTAAATGTTCCTAAACCAATATGCAATGTTATATTAGCATAATCTACCCCTTTAATTTCTAATCGTTTTAACAACTCTCTACTAAAGTGTAACCCTGCTGTTGGAGCTGCAACAGCGCCTTCATTTTTAGCAAATACGGTTTGATAACGATCAATATCGCTTTCTTCAACAGCACGCTTGATGTATTTTGGTAAAGGTGTTTCACCTAAATCATACAAGGCTTTTCTAAAATCTTCGTAAGGTCCATCAAATAAAAAACGAAGTGTTCTTCCTCTTGACGTTGTATTATCAATTACTTCAGCAACAACATTGTCATTTTCGCCGAAATATAATTTATTACCAATTCTAATTTTACGAGCTGGATCAACTAAAACATCCCATAAACGACTTTCTTTATTTAATTCTCTTAGCAAGAATACTTCAATTTTAGCACCTGTTTTTTCTTTATTACCATACATTCGAGCCGGAAATACTTTGGTGTCATTTAACACCATAACATCACCTTCGTCAAAGTAGTTAATAACATCTTTAAATTTTTTATGTGTGATTTTTCCAGTAGCTCTATCAACCACCATTAATTTACTTTCATCACGATTTTTTGAAGGATACTCTGCCAATAATTCTTTAGGCAGATTAAATTTAAACATGGACAGTTTCATATCTGTTATAATTTTAATATAAGACAGAACAAAATAGGCTTTAACGCCATTTTATAATCTTACGGGATTAATTTAGAGTGCAAAAGTAAGAAAAATGAATGAATTAATGAAATATATTATTGATTTTGAAGGTTTTCGGTACTAAAAATCAAACATTAATTAGTTTTGACTAATGTAATTAAACTTTAAACCTGTTATTTCTTCAAATACCTCTCCTGCTTCTTTTAGTTCAGAATCATCTTCGTCTACTATCCAATTTACAATAGTATTAGATTTAACTTCAGGAGATGTATTAGCAACTTTAGAGAATAAATTAAGCAAACATTTAGAAGAGCCCGTATTAAAATAATCTAGGTAAATATCAATAATTAATTGGTTGTTAGAGGTCAAATAATTTTCTAAAATATCTACCACGGGTTGAAAAAAATGAATGGGGTTTTCCGGTGTGCATATCCCTTTGATAAACAATTTATGTTCTTGATCATCGAAAATAATTTCGGGTGAACTCTTAGTGGATACGATATGCAATAGTTTCATGATAATAAAATTATAATTTTTAAACTAATTAATTAAAAATTAAATGATTTCAAATTCAAACTTTGATTTAGCACTATGTTCTAAATCTTTTCCTAAATCTAAATTATCTTCATCATCTGCTTCATATCGCCAAACAATGGTAATCGTTTTACATTTGTCTTTTAATAAATTGACCTTTTTAATAATTTCAATAAATGCCCGTGTAGAAGAAGTGTTAATGTATTCGATTTCGAAAACCAACTTAATATCACTAGGCATATTACTTTCTAGATCTTTAATCCAATTGATTACAGGTGTGTAAAAATTAGTAATGTTTTCGGGAATAGAAACCCCTTTAATTACTAATTGACCACCTAAATTGAAATTAATTTCAGGAGTTTCAGCTGTTTGTTTTACAATTAAATTTTCCATTTTATAATTTATTTTGCTTTTTTAAATGTTATTTATGTTTTGTTTATTGGTTTAATCAATTACTTTTTTATGAGGAATAATCGAAAATGAAACTACGGTAATGTCATCCGTTTGTTGATGAATACCGATAAATTGATCCATCTCTTTGCTTAAAATTTGTTCTTTTTCAATGCCGGATTTAGGTATAATTGATTTCAGTAAATCAATAGTTCGTTTCTTTGAAAAGCGTTTATAATGATTACCCCCTAACTGATCTTGATAGCCATCGGTTGCCATATAAAAACATTCATCACCAGTAACGTTAATTTCAATTGTTTTAAACTTAAAATCATCATCTCTGTAATCACCAATTGATTTACGTTGTCCTTTTATGTAAAACTCTTGATCATCGATGAAATATAATAATCCTAATCCTGCTCCTGCAAAACTTAACTTATTAGCTTTGGTATCAATCACACAAAGCCCAATTTCCATTCCATCTCTAATTATGTCATGCTCTTTATTATTTAATGACAAATAAATTTGATCATCTAATTTCATTAAAATCTCTGCAGGATTTGTAATTTTTTCTATATCAACTATTTGTTCCAAAATTCTACTTCCAATTAGTGTTAAGAAAGCACCTGGAACACCGTGCCCTGTACAATCTGCAACAGCTATAAAGGTTAATCCATTTTTTTCTTTTGCCCAATAAAAATCTCCACTCACAATATTTCTAGGTTTGAAATATAAACTAATATCACTGAATGTTTTGGTGAGTTTTGTTATCTCAGGTAATATGGTGCGTTGTATATTTTGAGCGTAGTTTAAACTATCAATATTATCTTTATTGATTTGCAATAGTTCATTTTTTAAATCAAGCTGTTTAATGGCAACAGAAAGTAATAATGTAATCGACTCTAAATTTTTAATTTCATTATCGGTTAAATCAAATACACGACCAAGAGAAACATGAATACCCGCAATTAACCTATCACCATCCATAATGGGCAATAATATGTAGGAAATAACATTAATATGCCTATTGTCTAAATCAGAAACAGAAACCTCTTTCGCGGTTTTAAGATTACGTTCAATAAAAATTTCACCTTTTTGTAAAGTGCTTGTACTTCTTGTAGTAGACATTGGGATGACAAGTTTATTAAATTGATTGTCTACTATTTCATAACCACTAAAATGATCATTTTTATCATTTACTTTTGCTAATGCTAAACTTACACAACCTTTAGTCTGACTTTTTATAAAGCTTAATGTTTTAAAGGCTAGTTCTTCATAAGATTGAGAGTTAATAATATTTTGTTGCAATGTGTTTTTGTATTCTAAATCACTTGATAATTGCAACAACACATTTCTATTTTTAACTTTTTCTGTTATTTCTGTAACGACTTCAATTTGTTGAACAACATTTCCATTATCATCTTTTATAACGGTATTAGTCAACTCCACCCATTTAATTTTTTTACTTGTTGTTATGATTTCGATTTCTTTACTAAAATTAGTACCATTTAATACATCAATTTCATTTTCAAAATCTTTTCCATTAGGATTGAATAGATCTCTTGGTCTATTACCAATTAAATCCCCTAGAGAGATTTCAACCATATCTAAATAGCCTTGATTAGCCCATATGACTCTACCAAGCTGATCAGCCACTAAAATACCATTTGTGGTTTTTTCAGCAACAATAGATAATTGTTTTAACTCTAATTCAATTTTCTTTTTTTCAGTGATGTCTGAACAAATTCCTGAACTCTTAAAATAAAATCCATTTACATCTTTGATACCAAATGATTTTTCGTGTATCCATTTAATAGAATTATTTACCTTTATTCTATACTCTATTTCATAAAAACCATTTAAGGCTAAATTTTTATGCGAATTGTATATAATACTTTGATCAGATTCGAGAATATAGTTTTTCCAATAATCAAACTGTGAGTAATACTCGATTGGTTTTACGCCAAATATTTTTTCAGAAGATGGACTTACATAAAGTAATTTCTTTGATTTTAAATCGTATAACCAAAACACATCATCAATGGTTTCGTTTAACATTCTAAAATTACTTTCGCTTTCTTTAATTGCTAACTCGGCCGATTTTCTTTTTTCAGTTTCTAATGAAATAGAAATTATTTCTGCAACAGACCGAGCAAAGTTTAAATCTTCATTATCCCAAACTCTAAAGCTTGTTGTCATTTCACAACAAACTAAGCCAGATAATTTACCATTTAAAAACATGGGAACATCTAATAATGATTTAATATCATTGTCAGGAGATAAACAAAAATCACTTGTATAGTCGTGTTCACATATATTGTTGGCTATAATTGTTTTTCCTTCTGTGAGTGCTGAGAAATACTTAGGGTAATCTTTCCCTAAAATAACTTCACCTTGATCAAAATCTTTCGTTCCTGTACTATATGCATTTAGACTAACTACTTTATCATCAAAATGATTCCAAATAGAAATACGATCTATTTTTAATGCATTAGAAGATTTAATTAAAATATCTTGTACTATTTCGTCTAAATTTGAATCGGCTGTATTAGGATTAGTAGTTAATTGATGTAACACCTGATTATAGGTATACATTTTTTCTTGTCTTTTAACTTTTTCTAATTCAGTGTTTTTTAATGTTGTGATATCCCTTGTGATGGCTGAGAAGGATACTATTTCTCCAACTTCATTTCTATAAACAATTACTTTTTGTGAAACCCAAAACTCTTTTTTGTTTTTTGAGGTTACAGGAAATTCAAGAACATCAAAGTCATTTTGATTCGTGGATAATTCTGAATAAAATTTTATAACTTGTAATTTATTATTACCACTAACGATAGATGTGAAATGTTGTCCTAATAATTCTTCGGAAGAAAAGCCTAAAATTCGTTGCATGGCTTCATTAATGAATGTGAAATAGCCAGAACCATCTGCCTCAAAAATAATATCTGGGGCATTTTGAACTAAATTCTTATACTGTTCACGAGCTTTTACTTGTTCGGTCACATCCTGCCCAATACCAACAAATAAATCATTTGAGTGTTTAGAATCTGTCCATTGAATGTGCTTATAATCACCATTTTTACATTTTAATTTTCTGATGTAAACTCTATCTTTTACATATTTTTCAGAATAATCAGAAAATGCATATTCTTTATCTTGGGTTAAAGTCCAAAATGCCATTCCTTTAACTTCTTCACTAGTATAGCCTAATATTTTGCTAATATTTTCGCTACAATAAATAACCTTTCCCATCTTATCAGTACCGAGTACTAATGAACTACCGTTATTAACGATGTTATTTGTAAATAATAATTTTTCGGTATTATTTAATCGGATAATGTACCTCGCATGATTTAATTTAGTGACAAACAATGTAACAAACGCATAAACAATAGCAATATTAAAATCCATATTTGGATTGAAAAATAAAGCAAAAGAAAATAAAACTAAAAAGAATACATAAATCCAATAATGTTTAATGTTTTTAAAAACAGAAAATGAGAAAAATAAAACTAAACAATGACTTGCAAACGTAATTAATTCGAAAGGTAAAACCCAGATTTTTATCGCATGCGACACAAAATAGGCTAAGAATAATATAACAACTGCAACCGAGAGGTATTTGTAAACAAATTTACTTTTAAAGCTTAAATAGTAAGAAACAATACAGAAAAAACCAATAGAAAAATTGAAATACAGTTCACTATGAACTCTTAAATGAAATATTTCAAAAAAGAATTCAACTAAAGGTGCAAAAGTTCCAAAAAATAATAGAAACATTCGATTGGCTTTATTATCCTCTTCAAGCGAATTATTTGTCTCTTTTACATAATCAGGATTAAACGTTGAAAATTTATTAAATAAAAAATAAATAACGAGTGCTAGTAAAATAAAGACACTTGTGATAAACCACCAACTTAAGTAAAATGGTATTTTAATTGAAAATGATAAACGGGTTTCTTGACTTAAATCTTTACCAGTTACATCAACAAGTTTAACCTTAAAAACATAATCTCCTGAACGAAGTTTAGAGTAAGTAATTTCATTTAATAAGCTAGGATTTGACCAATCAGCATCTGCACCTTCTAATTTAAATGCAAAATAAAGCTTGTCATTAATTTCAGAATTGATACAACTAAAACGAAATGTTAGTTGATTGTCTTCAGTATTAAATATAAATCCACTATCAGGAATATTATTCCATTTATCTTTACTAGCATCTGTTGTCCAATCAATATTTTTATTTAATACTTTTAAATCTGTAATAACGACTTGTCGAGGAATTTCATTATCAATTTTTGAGGCAGTCAGGCATTTAACAATTCCTATTCCCGTTCCTAAATAAATATTTCCTTCGTTATCAATGAATTGAGCTCGTGTGTTGGTTTCTAATCCCTTAAAGCCATTTTTTGAATTATAATTTTTAACAGAAACAATTTCTCCCTTATCATTGACGGAAATTTTATCTAATCCTAAATTAGAACCTGCCCAAATGTTACCAAATTTATCTGCAATTAATGTGTAAATGACAGTAGATGTTAATCCATTTTTTTTATTGAATTCTTTTTTGCCATTTTTACCATAAGAAAAAATATAATCTAAGCCCGCAAACCAATAATTACCGAAACAATCTTTAGTTGAAATAGAAAAAGGTGAAACTATTTTAGCATCCGATTTTTTAAAAACATTTGGTGATTCTTCTGTAAGAATAAAAAGGCCATGATTCGAACCTATATACCACTTATTTGGTTCAAACTGATTAATGGTATAAACATAATCATCAAGCTCATTAATTTTTTCAGGTATTTTCGTAATGAAATTAAACTTCTCATCGGTTATTAATAATCCGCCTCCATAACTTCCAAAAAAATACCTGTTTTTTTTATCTTGAAAAATTGCAACAATAGCCTTTGTTTCATCAGTAAAATAAGGAAGTGAAATGTCAACTAATTTGTCATTCTTGATTATCTGAATTCCTTTTTTTGAACCAAAAATTATTTCATTAGCATTATTTTTAAAAATAACACTTGCTCCTTTTGAAACGTTTGCATATGTTTTTTGAAACGTTAACTGACCTAAATTATTCTCAGAAAATTTAAGCAGTCCTTTTTTATTCATTCCAACATATACATCTGATTTATCTTTCAAAATCGAAAAAATAGCTGGCTTGTTTAATTCTTCAACATTTGTATAACTAATAAATAGTTGCTTTCCAGTTTTTAATAATCCAAAACCTTGCGTTCCAAAATACATGTTTCCGGAACGATCTTGCATAAAACAAAGGATGTTATCTCCAATAAATCCATTATTCTTATTAAATTTCTCAATTGATTTACCATTATACATGAGTAAATCTTGCTGCTGATCGCCTGAAATCCAAAGATTATTTTCTTTACTGACAAATATATATTTCGGTTTAAAATTTAATGGCGTTGCCATTATTTGAATTGCAGAATAATTTAAATTAGACTGATTTATTTTATAGATACCTCCTTTTTCAGAAATAGCGATAATTTCACTTAAATTATTTTTACAAATAGATGTGTGCCCATTAAAAAGTTCTGGTAAAAGAGTAATGATAGTTTTATTTAAAACAAAAAGTCCTTTAGAACCACCAATTAATAAATTACCATTATTATCAATCTCTGCTGAACTAACTTCACCAAAGGTATTATTATGGTAAATAATATTTTCGACGGAATAATCTCTTTTTAGTAATACGATTTCTTTATCACCAATACAATAAATCCCTTTTGTACTTTTTACTAATTTATAGATATAATTAGACTTTAGTGTTTTAGTTAAAATGTCATAAGTTTTGAAAAACTTGTCTCCATTAAACACTGAAATACCATTGAATTTAGAGGCTACAATTAAATTTAAATTATCATCTTCAATTATATCTGTAATTGAAGTTCCTTTTAATTCGTTACTAGCATCGTATATTTTAAAAGACAAACCATCACTTTTAACTAATCCACCTCCATCTGTACCAATCCAAATAAGTCCACGTGAATCTTGTTCAAGTGCAGTTATTACAGAAGATGGAAGACCTTGTTCTTGATTTATTTGCTGAAATTCATAAACCTGAGCGTGACTAATCATGCTCATTATTAAAAACAATATGTTGTAAAAATGCTTCAAAAAACAGTTCAATTAAGTTCTATTATCATAATTGACAATAGAAGGTACATAATTACATATTGGCAATTGATGTGCTAATATAAGTATTTTATCTACATTTATATATATTTACAAGTTATTAAATAATATTAAGTTTGAATGTGTTAAAAAAAACAAATAAACATTTTTTATTACTTCATTTAATAGTTTTTATATGGGGCTGGTCGCCTATTTTAGGAAAAGGGATTTCTGCAAATGCCATGCAATTAGTATGGTTTCGGATAGCCATTACAATTCTATTAATGGCTATCTATTTAATTTATATAAAAGCCAATTTACTTATTTCAAAACAAAAACTGATTCAATTGATTTTAATAGGTTTTATCATTTGCATCCATTGGCTTTGTTTTTATGGTGGAATTAAAGTTTCAAATGTTTCTGTAACCATGGCTGCATTTAGCACAGGTACATTTTTTACTGCTATTGTTGAACCTCTTTTATATAAACGAAAATTTATATGGTATGAATTACTCATTGGAATAATTATAATGGGCGCCATATTTCTTATTTTTTCAGCTGAAATACAATTTGGCTTAGGAATTTTACTTGGCACTTTAGCTGCATTTACAGCGTCCTTATTTAGTGTGTTAAATGGTTTATTAATTCAAGACAGTCAATCACCAATAACATCACCCGTTTTATCATTTATTGAATTAACTGCGGCACTTATCGGATTAAGTGTTTATTTATTTTTTAATCATGATTTTTCCGTTTCTTTCTTTTCAATTACGAGTAAAGACATTCTCCTTTTATCAATATTAGCAGGAGTTTGCACGGTTTATCCTTTTATTGCAAGTGTTAATCTTATGAAATATATTAGTCCATATACAATTAACTTAACCGTTAATTTAGAAGGTGTTTATGGTATTATTTTAGCAAGTATTATCTTTCACGAAAACAAGGATTTGTCTGTTACCTTTTACATTGGATTCAGTATCATATTGTTTGCCATATTTTTAAATGCTTTTTTAAAACAACGATTAAACAAAAAAACACTCATTATTTAAAAATTAGCTATTTTAAAATAGTGTATTAACTATTTTATAACATAAAACAATACCTTTATCACTTTAAAATTAAAGATATGCAATTTGAGCTCAGTTTAGACTATTTAGAAAAACTAAAAGATGCTATATCAGATAAAGATAATGCAACATTAACGGCTCAATTAAATGAGTTGTATGAAGTTGACATTGCATCCATTTTAAATAGGTTGGATCTTGAAGAATCAATTTACCTGTATAATTTAATTGAAGAAGATTTAAAAGCCAATGTATTACTTGAATTAGAGGAAGATAAACGTGAGGCTATTTTATCTACTTTTTCTACCAAAGAAATTGCAGAACAATTAGATAATATGGATTCGGATGACGCGGCAGACGTTATCAATGAATTGCCTGAAGAAATTCAGAATGAAGTATTATCACAAATAGAAGATATAGAGCAAGCGAGTGACATTGCTGATTTGATGGGCTACGAAGAAGGTACTGCTGGTTCATTAATGGCAAAAGAATTAATAAGTGTGTATGCCCACGAAACAGTTTCGGCTTGTATTGATGAAATTAGAAGGCAAACAGATAACGTAGAAACCATGTATGCCGTTTACGTTCTAGATATGAATGAGAAATTGATCGGTATGCTTTCGTTAAAAAAATTAATTATTTCTCATCCATTAGCTAAGGTGGAAGAAATTTTTGATGCAGATATCATTTCATGTAAAACTAGCTCGTCGAGTGAAGAAGTTGCTGAATTGATTCAAAAATATGATTTAGTTGTTTTGCCCGTTGTGGACCAACTAGGAAGATTAGTAGGTCGTATTACCATTGATGACGTGGTTGACGTGATGAGGGAAGAAGCTGAAAAAGACATTCAGCGAATGAGTGGTATTACAGACGATGTTGATAGTAATGATACGTTGTGGCGTTTATCAAGAGCTCGTATTCCATGGTTATTAGTTGGAATGTGTGGTGGTATTATTGGCTCACGTATTATTGGCAGTTATGAAAATCAGATTCAACTTAGACCAGAAATGGCTTTTTTTATTCCGCTTATAGGCGCTATGGGAGGAAATGTAGGAGTTCAATCGTCAGCCATTATCGTTCAAGGATTAGCTAATAATACATTAATTACGGATAAAATTGCTCCTAAATTATTAAAAGAATTGGGTGTTGGACTAATAAATGGTTTAATTTGTTCAACATTAATTTTAGGTTATAATTTACTCATCAGCGAATCTTGGGCACTTGCTGCAACCGTTAGTTTAGCATTAATTACCGTTATTTTGTGTGCTTCATTTTTAGGAACCTTTGTACCACTTATGATGAATCGATTTAAAGTAAATCCCGCTTTAGCTACAGGTCCCTTTGTAACAACCTTAAATGACATCATTGGCATTTCAATTTACTTCATTGTAGGAAGGGTACTTTATAGCGTTTTTTAAATGCAAACACTAAAGCAACTTATTTCAGGCGAGTTAAAAGGAACAAAGACACTCAAACTATCTTGCGGAATTACATCATTTCCTCAACACATTTTTGAACTAGCAGATACATTAGAAATACTAGATTTATCTGGAAATAATTTATCAGAATTACCATCAAATTTTCATGAATTAAAAAAAATAAAAATTGCATTTTTTTCAGAAAATATATTCTCCCAATTTCCTGAGGTACTTTCAAAATGCGAAAATTTAACAATGATTGGTTTTAAATCTAATCAGATTCAAACTATTTCTGAAACAGCTTTTCCAAAATCATTACGCTGGCTCATATTAACTAACAATCAAATTGAGAAATTACCGAAGAGTATTGGTGATTGTAAAGATTTGCAAAAAGTAGCCTTAGCAGGAAATAAATTAACAAGTTTACCTGATGAAATGGCACAATGCCAAAACATTGAACTTCTGAGAATATCAGCAAACTATATCGCAGAATTACCTGAATGGTTGCTTTCTTTGCCGAAATTAGCATGGTTAGCGTACTCAGGAAATCCATGCTGTGTGCAACTAACTCAAAAAAATACCATTCAAGAAATAGAATGGGATGAATTTTCATTGAATGAAAAACTAGGAGAAGGCGCCTCGGGAGTCATTTATAAAGCCAATTGGAATAATCCACATTCTAATCAAATTATAGTTGCGATTAAATTATTTAAAGGTGAAGTAACGAGCGATGGTTATCCAGAGGACGAAATTAATACCTGTTTATCAATAGGTAATCAAAAAAATTTAGTTAAAGTCTTAGGGAAAATAAAAAACCATCCTCAAAAAACTTCAGGTTTAGTTTTTGAATTAATTCCACCTAACTATTTTAATTTAGGTCATCCTCCAAATTTTGAAACTTGTACAAGAGATACATTCACAATAAAATACACATTTGATCACACATTAATTATCTTAAAAAACATTGCAAATGCTTGTCATCATTTACATTCAAGAGGGATTATGCATGGAGATTTGTATGCACATAACACCTTAATTGATGAACAGGGAAATACCATTTTAGGTGATTTTGGTGCAGCATCTATTTATGATTTAAAATCCAATCACACGCACAAATTTGAAAAGTTAGACGTTAGAGCCTACGGCTATTTAATAGAAGATTTATTATTAAACCTTTTAGACGATAATTCATTTTTAGAACATAAAGAAAGATTAAAAAAAATTAAAAATGATTGTTTAAAAACAGAAATAATTAATAGACCATCATTTTCAGAAATTATAAATGAATTAAATACAATTTGAATTGTATTTATTCGGCCCAACGAAAACTATCAATTTCAAATCCAGCCAAATCTAACACTCTATCTACTACTGTTGACGCTAAATCCTCAAACGTTGCAGGGTTACTATAAAATGAAGGCGATGCTGGACATATAATTCCACCAGCTTGCGTTACAACTTGCATATTAGAAATATGAATTAAATTGTAAGGTGTATCTCTAATCATTAAAATTAATTTTCTTCTTTCTTTTAAAATAACATCAGCTGCTCTAGAAGTTAAATCATTACTAATGCCTGAAGCTATGCGTGCTAAAGTTCCCATGCTACATGGACAAACAATCATGGTTGTGTATTTTGCTGAACCGGAAGCAAAAGGTGCATAAAAATTATTCTTATCATAAAACGTAAATGGATAATTTTTATAATCTTCGTTTCCTAATTCATGCTTCCAAACATCCTTAGCGTTATCACTCATAACAATACCAACCTCAGCAATTTGATTAGTGAGTTTACTAATTTTATCTAGTAAAACTTTTGCATAAATACTACCACTGGCTCCAGTAATACTAATTACTATTTTTTGTTTTGTGTTCAAATTATTTTTTTGTTTTTATACGATAACCCAAAGTAAATTCTAACATATTGTTGTAATATCCTTTGTTAAACAAGCTTGTTTAGTATAATTTGGTCTAATCGTTATAAATGAATTACTACTTCTAAAATTAACAAACCATTTTTCATTAATATGATATCCTAATCCAATTTTAACCGAATATTCAAAATTATTAAAAGGATATTTACCAGTAAAATTTCCTTGTTCAGTAGCTTCGTAATAGTTAATGAGGTAGCCGGCAGAAACACCAATATCAAACAGGTATTTTTTATTTGAAGTATAGGTAAAAAGTAAAGGAACTTCAAGGTAATTTAAATTTAAATAATAGGCACTAAAATCATTCTTGTTTGGATTTTGATTTTTTTGTGCGCCTTTTTGAATAAATAAAAATGAAAGGCTTGCTTGTAATTGATTCGATACTTTCGTTTCCACTCCTACTCCACCTAAAAATCCAACTTTATGAAAACCACTGTAAGCATCTCCATGAACTTGGGCTGGAGAAACCCCGATATTCAAAATCAAATCAAAGGTTGATTTTTTTTCTTGACTAAATAAAACTATCGGAAAAAGTATAAAAAATAAAATCTTCATATTAACACGAAGATACAAAAATCTAATTAAACTGTTTTAACCATTTGACTGCATCTTCCTGAGTTGTGAATAAACTAGTAGATCTTTCGGGTGCAACAATCTTTATATAAAAATTACAAATAATTTTTTGAGAAATAGAATTGATAACAAAGGCATCAGCAGTTGAATATGGGCAATTATGAACCTTAGCCATGTGCTTTAATGTTTCAATATCAGCTGTCGAATATTTGCCAAATAAAAACATGGTTGGAAGTTTTCTTGAGCCCATTTCAAGTTGTGCCGAAATGAGTTGTTTTAAATCGCTTAAAGAAAACTCCTTTTTGTCTAATATTTCAACAAGGTAATATCTATTCTTATGAATAGATATACTGAAAACATCAGATATTATTTTTTTAGACAAAAGCATAAATTTATAAGACAAATTTATATATTTAACTTATAAATACCAAATTTTATGTTAAAATTTTATTCTTATTTATTCAAAATTTCTATTTTTTTTTGGTCGTTTATGCTCAAGCCATATAAAGTTTTTAAGTCTCATGTCTACATCAACTACTTCTTTTAAAGGATAGATGATTGATTCAGGTTTATTTTTAAAAGACATTTTTGACAAACCATCACCATCAAACCACATAGTAATTGATTGACAAAGGGTTTTATTGACTCCAGTGTAACTATTTTTTTGTTTTACATAATAAATAATTTCTGCATTACCCTTGATATTTATTTTCCGAATTGTATCTCTTTCAAAAAAACCTTCCATATTTTTCCCAGAAACTTGATTAAATTTTTCTTCATCCAAACTATCTGATTGTTGGATTACAAGTGCATTAGCATTTAATTGAAATGATTTAAGCCCGAATTCAGAAATAATAACATTGATTTGCTTTGCTGTAATTTGAGAGTGTGAGGCCCATAAAACAGGCGAATTATAAAGCATTAACACAGAATCGTGCATCGAATAATTTAATGAATCACATATTCCTTGTAAATCTGATTTAAAAATTTTAACATGCTGATAAGCCTTTACATTAGCATGTAAACTGTCTGTCTTGTTATAAAATAAGGTATCTGCCGATAAAAATAACGTGTCCTTCTCTATTTTTTTTGAATAGACTGCGTGACCAGTAACGATAGATTTTTCCGTCAATTCATAATGTTCTGCGAAATCGCCCATGATAACAGAGGTGTTGCTTGTGTCAATAATTTTAACATGACGCATTGCTCGACCATACCCCGTTTTTCGATTATAAAAAAGGCTATCGCCAAATAACTTTTGGCTTTTGGTGTTAATCATGGCGTGCTTACTGAATCTCGCCACTTCCTTTCCAGTATCATACCAACCATTTTCACAATAAATATAATTCTCTTTACTGGTAATAATGGTTGGACCAAAAAAATAAGCTATTTTGCTCAATGTGTTGTATCTCAGAGTATCAGATTTCATTTTAATGTTTGAATTTGTTAAAGCAACATCATAATGAAACGATAATTCTTTTGATGCAGAATAATAATGTCCATTTTTACTGATTAATGTATTATCCTTATTAACGATTGTACCACCATTATAATAACTTGCAATAGATGTTGATAAATCATATACCAAAATACCAGTAGTGAGCGTCATATCTTTTTCAATACAACGAACACGACCTTTTAAATTTGCAAGTTTAGTATTAGCATCATATTTTAATGAATCTCCATACACAAAAATACTATCTCCTTTTGTGATTAAAATATGTCCGAATGCTTCAAGTTTTTTATTGTTATATAAATAAGCGCTATCACAATACATTTTTGAACCTTCGTGTTCGCATTCTACTGAACCAATTAATCGCTGAGCTTCAATACCAGATTCTTTGTCAAAGAGTAAACGATTTGCATGATTTACTTTTATATACTTTTCTGATTTTGTCTCAATTGATTTTACTTTATTCTGAGAATGATTATTTAAAATGGAGAAAAAAAGAAAATAAACAATTAAAAAACGCTTAACTGAATAATTAGTAATTTCTGAATATGAAAAGATTGAGATCATTTTAATCTCTAAATTTAATCATATTAATTTTCAATAAATACGATATTACTTAATTTTAATAAAATTTAATTTTTAAGTAAATTTTTAAGTGGGTCTTCCTTAATTACTTTAAAAGCTGTCCGCCTATTTTTTTGATGGGCAGCTTCAAACTCCTCACTTTCAGGCACCATTAAGCTAATTTGATCATCTGTAACAAGTGGGTCGTTTTCTCCATAACCAGTCGGTCGCATTCTTTTGGAATTAATACCTCTTTGAATTAAATAGTTCACACATGATTGTGCTCTAGCTTGTGATAGCTTTAAATTATGGTTATCACTTCCTCGGGTATCAGTATGTGAATTAATTTCAATTGATATATTTTCATTTAACCGCATTAATTCAACTAAATTATTAAGTATTTCTTTTGACTTAGGTCGTAAGGTTGCTTTATCTAAATCATATTCAATTCCTTCGATAATAATATCACCTTCGGGTATTTTCGATAAATAAAAATCTTGCTTAAAACTTGCAGATTCCGTGAGTCCTTTTGTACTAATACTTGCAGAGCTTGCAAAATATCCTTTTTTTTGAGTTTTAATAAAATAATCTGTATTAGGATTTAAATTACTCGCATAATATCCATTTTCATTAGTTGATAAATACACTGGTTCTGAATCGCTATGAACATCACTCAATGTAATTAATGCACCTAATATAGGTTCATTATTGGATGCATCATACACATTACCATCAACATCTAATAAAATAGGCTCGTTATCAAACGCATATATATCATAACAATTTCCACCAGGACAATCCTCTCTATCACTCGAAAAATAACCTTTCGACTGAAGTGATTCTAAAACGAAATAGGCATCATCCTTACTCGAGTTAATAGGCTTTCCTAAATTTTTCGGAACAGAATAGGCAGAATCTTCAATATTTAATGAACTTTTATAAATATCTAAACCTCCAACTCCGGTATTTCCATTCGAACTAAAAAAAAGGGTATTTGATAATGTGTGAAAAAAGGGTGTAACTTCATCTTGATTGGTATTAATTAAAAAACCTAAATTTTTGGCTTCACCAGTAAGTCCATTTTCATCAATATTACAAACATATAAATCGAATCCACCCATACCTCCTGGTTTATTGGATGAAAAAAATAATTTCGTTCCATCATAAGTAACGAAAGGTTGCATTGCTTTATATCCTTTCAAATTAACTGTTTCATTTAATTTATATGCTTCGAAAAACATACCATCTTTCATTTTTGCCATATAAATAAAAGATTCATTTCTATTTGCATCGCTCCACCGCGTAAAAAACATCACGTTATCTGATGTCACAACACTTGAACCTTCGTGCAATCCTGTGTTTACTGGGCGTCCATAATTAATTGGTTTTATCCATGCAGAATCAATAAATTCTGTATAATAGATATCACACAAATACCTCGAATCTTGAGTTTCAGGATCTAATAAAACGCCGCCTTTACGAGCACTTGTAAATAGTAGCTTTGTCGGGCTACCATAAAACATCGGAGCAAAATTAGATGTGCCTGAATTAAAAACTAACGTATCTAACTTATAAACCAAAATTTTCTTTTTAAAACTACTAGTATCAAGAGCAAAGTAACACGAACTAATACTTTTCTGAATACACTTAATTAATGAATCGTTGGAAGTTGACTTAAGAAGTGCTTCCAATTTTATTGCAGCAGTTTGATAATCCTTTAAATTTATCAATGACTGGGCATATAAAACAGCATCATTAGGGTATGATTTATTTTCAACAACAATTTTATAATACTTTGCTGCGTTAATATAATCTTTATTTAAACGATAGCATTCTGCTAATTGATGATTTAAATAATTTATTTTTGAGGCAGTATTAACCTTATTTTTTCGATGTTTTTTTAACGTATCTGGTTTAAATTCTTTTGATTTTAAATTTATCAATTGCACATCATACGGAAAAACTAATTCCGATAAAATGGTTGTATCATCATTTATTTTTGTGTAAAAATCAATTGCTGTAGGATAATCTTTGACTTTAAAAGCATCGTCACCCTTTTTCAACCAAAGTTTTTTAGATTGGGAAAATGAACTTAAGAAAGAGAGAAACAATATTATACTAACTATATTTTTCATACATTACAATCTAGGACAATGCTTAATTTCTTTTGTTTTATTGGACTTTACAAGGTAAGTAAAGGATATTTCAAATGCACCTTTGTAATACGAAACGCCCTTCAATGTTGACGTATTGATATCATATCCAAATTTAGCAATGTAATTTTGTTTTTTTGCACCTACATAAAAAATGCTCGCATCCTTATGTCTGTAGCTAAATCCACCTAGCAAATAAAAAGATTCATTCTTTAAAAAGTATCCAGCATCTATAGAATATAATTGTTCAGTAGCATTTTTTTGAATTGAAAATAATGCCTTTGGTAAAATATAAAATAACTCATTTATATTTATTCTTAATCCTCCATGAAAATAATGCCTGATAGGCAATTTATTATTTGTCGTATAATACGTTTCTTTTGGATTAGACAAATTAAATGCAGAATAACCGAAAAATGGATTTAGCCTTGCTTGCTGTTTTGAATAAAAATACATAAAACCAGCATTAATTTGAGGTGTTACGAATGATTGTGTATTGAATTTTTCGCCAGATGGCAATGTATTGTCAAAAGAACCTCCATTTGATTGAGAATATTGATTATTAAAGGTATACAATGGAGCTTCTATTCTTTTTTGTGTAAAACCAACTTGTAACCCGTAAGAAATATTATTGTATTTATTTTTATCTAAGTGCACTGCATATGAGGTAGAAAATAAAACCTGTAATGCATTATAATTTCCAATACCAGCCCTCATATTAATAATTTGTCCACCAAATCCCCATTTTCCTTTTGGTGCGTCAACACTAATTAGAGCTGTATTATATGGTTTAAATGCAACGCTTCTCCATTGATTTCTATACTGAGCATGTACTCTTAATTTCGAATCAACTAATCCAGTTAATGCTGGATTTAAAAACATAGGGGCTGCATCGTAAATAGATAAATGAAAATCCTGAGCCCTTACTAAATTTGATTTTAATAAGAATATACAAAATATAATTCTAATCCCTTTATTTTTCATGTTATCTAAGAAGTGTTACGTCACCGGTTTTTTTAAACTTCTTACCTGTATACATTTCAACTTCAACTACCCAAATGTAAACACCGATAGGTTGCTCAGTTCCATTAAAAGTTCCATCCCATCCCTCTAATTGGTTAATTGTCTCAAAAATTAATTGTCCCCAATTATTATATAATTTCACATTGATGGTTTTAAATGGTCCGCCTCTAACTAGAAAAAAATCATTTTGTCCGTCAGCATTTGGACTAAAAGCCGTTGGAACATCTGGTAATAAAACAACCATAATTTCTCTCCTAGTTGTATCAATACATCCATTAATATCTTTAACAACCAATGTGACTACAAAATTCCCAGGATAATTATAATTATGAATCGGATTTTGAATATTAGTAGCTGTACTATCTCCAAAATACCAATTCCAATTAGTTAGAGAACTAACTCCACTTGATAAATCTATAAAATTTGCAGATTCGAGTGCTTCTACTGGGTTAGGATTTACACTGAAATTTGCTGTTGGGCCAGGTATTACATTCACTACTTTAACTAATGTATCTTTACAACCAAATGAAGACGTTACAATTAATGAAACTGAAAAAGTTGTTGCAGTCGCAAATGCATGCTGTGGATTTTGATGTCCTGAAGTATAAAAATCACCAAAATTCCAATTCCATGAAATTAAACTTCCAGATAAAGTTTTTGAAGAATCTACAAACTGAGTTATATTACCCAGGCAAGGTGTGTTTTGAAAAAATAAAGCTTCAGGTAAAAAATAAATCGTTATTGGCTTTTTTATGGTATCGTTACATCCATTTGAGGAATAAGCCACATGGCTAACAGTATATGTGCCAGGTGTTGTATAAATATGGTTAACCGTATTTGCAGCACCGAAAAATCCATCGCCAAAATCCCACCAATATGTGGTTAATGAACCGATTGAAGTACTAGAATTATCATTAAAAACCGCACTTTTATAAACACATTCGTTATTGGAAATAAAATTTGCGACTGGTGCTGCTTTAAAATTAATTTTTAAAGTGTCTGAAATAGCACTACAGCCTTTATTAAACGTTGAAGTCAATAATAAATTAACAGATCCATTTGAAATATCTAAAGCAGAGGGTTGATAAAACGAAGTTAATAATGAATCATTAGGAATAAAAACACCCGTACCAAAAGTTGACCAAACACCAGAATTTGTAACTCCTGTAACTGTTCCATTAATTGGAACGACTTGATTGTCGCAAAATAAATTATCAATCCCTGCATTAACTATAGCAGATTTTACAATTACTAAAAGCAATGTATCTCTAACAGGTAAACAAGATGAACCTGTAGAGGTTAGCACTAATTTAACTTGACCAGCAAGCGTATCAGCACTTCCTAATGTATATATTGTATTTAGAGAGGTTGAACTTGCAAATGTTCCACTTCCGGTCGTAGTCCATATACCTGTGCTTGCTCCAGCAGAAACATTTCCATTTAAATTATAAAAAATATTACTTGAACATATGGTATCATTTATACCCGCATTTACAATTGGAGAAGGGGTTACAAAAATATTCAAACTATCAAATACAGATAAACAATTTCCATTAAAGGTTGAAGATAACTTAATTGTAACACTTCCATTAGCAATGTCAGCTGGTGTAAGTTGATATATTGAACTTAAACTCGCAGTAGAAGGCGAGAATAATCCTGATCCACTGGTCGTCCATAATCCAGTTGTTGAACCTCCTGTTACAGTTCCTGTTACTGCTACCGTAGGATTATTTGCACATACTAAAACATCTGGACTTAAAATTACAACAGGAGCATTCGTAAAATTTATTTTTAAACTATCAAAGGTGTTTGGACAACTATTAAAACTTCCTGAAGAGGTTAAACTAAGAGTAACACTGCCTGCTAATAAATCTAATGGTGAAGGCAGATAGGTTGTATTTAACGATCCAATACTTCCAAAAGAACCTGAACCAGAACTTGTCCAATTGGCACCGGCCGCATAATTTAAAGTCCCATTAAGTGATACTGGACTAATATTATTTTTACAAAGGGTGAAACTTGAACCAGCTGTAACAGTTGGAGATTTAAATATATTCAACGTCATTGTATCCGAAATAGGATTGCAATTTCCTGTTGAAGATAGAACAAATTTAAGCTCTGAAAGGCTTAAATCTCCTATACTAAGTGAATATGTAGTATTTAAACTTGTTGTACTTGCAAAAGAACCTGTTCCTCCAATTGCTGTCCAAATACCTGTTGTTGAACCGCCTTCAATATTACCAACTAAATTAATAGTTGAGGTTGAAGTACAAATATTTTGATTAGGTCCAACAGTTGTTTTAGTTTTCCTTAAAAAAGAAGACATATAATGATAATAACAACCACCAGTAGGATTGCCATTAAATACACCTAATGCAAAAAAAGGTTCAGATGTATTTGTATTAGTGATTAAACTGGTTATTCCAATTGGAACTTCTGAAAGTGAATAATTCCTTTGAAATCCACTCCAAATTCCACTTGTTCCGGGAACAACCGTAAATTGAGATGCTGGAATTAGTGCACTACTTCCATTCAACTTAAAATCATTAATAGCAGATGTTTTACAAAGTACATTCAATAAAAAATTATAATTATTAGTCCTTGTAAAACTAATTTGATTTGAACCAGCACAATTTAATGGAGGTAAAATTGCCTCGCCTAACTCACAACCAAAACCACTTGCGTGTATAACATAAAATGGTTTATCGCCTTTAACATGTGTTAATCCTTGCGTAGCTTTATAAAAATAGGTGTCACCTTTATTAAGATAAACTATTGTAACGGTTCCATCATTTACCGTTAATTGTGTAAAATTTTGTGTTGCCACTGCATAGAAGCCTTCAAACTGATTTGCACTCAAAGCACCTTTGTTAATAACGTATTCGTTACCAATAACCTCAACTGGCACAATTTGATCACCCATCATATCAGCACATGCTAAAACACCCATCACCGAATCGTCAGTCACTGTTACTGAAATTGGTTTATCGGCAACTATTATAGTACCACTTAAATTTTGTCCTAAAACGGATGTGAAAATACTTGCATTATCTATATTATAACTTTGGCCATAATTTAATGAAATAGAATACGTAATTCCAGCTAAATGACCAATGATATTGCACCTTGGAGTTATCCAAACTGTTGTTAAATTTTGAGTTGCAACAATACTTATCTGAGATTTTGCTAATGGAGAAAAGCCTCCGTTATTACCATTAGTTTGAAATGGACATAAAAATTCTAATCCCATTCCATTTTGACCTTTTAATGAAAACGTTTCTGGATTCAATGGTGTTGCACCCGAAGTGGTAATTTCATAAACTATTGTAATAGGATTGTTAGATGAAATTTTTAAACCGCGGTTGAAAATAGTATTTGCTGGTGTGTTTTCAATTGATCCAATGATGTGAGATAATGATTTAGAAAATAAAGAATTCGCCGCAATTGTAAATGTTGTATCGTAAGTACCTGCAGGTTGTCTAACTCTAACAATAGTTGGGCTAGAAAATGTTGAAATACGCAAAATAACAGGTTTATTTCCAGAATGGCCTGGAGTAACCCAAGGTGCTGCAAACCAAAAAACGGTATCAATTTGACTAATTAAAGTATTTTGAAATGTCAGAAGTATGAATAGCAAAATTTTATTTAAGTTCTTCCTCATTTTGTTTTTTTAATTTTGAACGAATACTATTATCAATATCATTAAATTCTAATTCATCTGCATTTAGTTTTTTCTTCTTTTTTATAAATTGATAAGAAATAGATAGTTCATTTGAACCCTTTGTGTATTTCATTATTTTAGAAGTTGTATAATCGTAAGCAAATGCAATCGTTAATTTTTCTTTTACAATAATTCCAACTAATGCACTTAACGCATCATTCATTCGATAGGATGTTCCAATCCAAAATATATTCTTATAAATTCCTCTTACGCTAATTTCAGGCTGAATAATAGCAGGATAATTAAACTTCACCAATGCACTTGGTTGGATTGCTAAGTTCTTATTTGCTCTAATAGAATAACCAAGTGTAGAATAAAAATGTGGTGTTAAACTGCTTCGCGAATCTTTCCAAGTTATTTTATTGGATAAATATTGGTAGCTTGAAATACCAAAAAAAAGTTTATCGCTGTATAAATAAAAACCAGCATTTGAATCAAAAACATTATTTGTAAGTAAATTACCAGTTAACAAATCATCGCCAGCATCTGCTATTTTAGCATCGTACAATTTTATACGATATTGAAGCATGCCAGCCGAAATACCGAAACTTATTTTATATTGATTATTCAATTTTAAATGATAAGCAAACGTTACATAACTTGATGTTTTAGAAAGTAATCCTGTATTTTCAGAATTTATAAAAAAACCAAGTCCAACTTTCTTTTCTTTTCCAATACTATTATGAACACTCAATAAGTATGTTGAGGGTGCATCTTGAAAACCCACCCATTGATTTCTGTAATTTAGATTAACAACAGAATGTGGTTTAGATCCAGCAATAGCAGGATTATAAGCATAGCTATTTAATAGATAATTTGTAGATAATTGAAGTTGCTGAGCCTTTAAATTAAACACAGCAAGTATCAAAAATATAATTAAAACACCTTTTCTCATTTTATCTAATTAATAAAACTGAACCTTTTATCTGTTCGCTATTATTTGAATCATGTAAATTAATAACATAATAATAATTTCCAACAGGCAAATCGTGACCATTAAACCTCCCGTTCCATTGCTCATTATAACCAACAGAATGAAATATATTTTGTCCCCAAACATTAAAAATATCAACTTCTGTTTGAGGATACAAAATTGAAATAAAATCTAATTTCCAAATATCATTTTTTCCATCTCCATTTGGTGATATAGCATTTGGAATTAGTGAGGATATTTCATTTGTAATATTATTGATACGAACAGCTAGCCTCGCTGTATCGGAACATCCATAATTATCATAAGCAATTTGAGTTATTACATAAACACCATTAGAATAATAAACTTGAGATGCATTTTGAGTTAAAATATTTTGGATTCCATTTCCGAAATTCCAATTCCATTGCGATGTATATTTTGAAGTGTCGATGACATTAACGTTTGTTCCGACAGTTAATCCTGATGATATGGAATAAGCGAACCCGGCAATGGGTCTTGGACTCAAATTTGTTTGCTTTACGATGGTATCTTTACATCCGTGATTTGAAGTTGTAATTAATGTAATATTATAAAGTCCTGAACCAGGGAATAATTGAATAGGATTCTGTAAATTACTAATACCTGGTCCACCAAAATCCCAAAAATATTGTGTAATCGTTTCAGGTGATGCAATTATAGTACTATCAGAAAAAATAAGATTTAAAAATGCTCCAGTACAAATTCTACCAATTCCAAAATTTGAATTTGGTAAAGGAAAAATTGTAGTTACCCTTTTAATTGTATCTCTGCAACCGTAAGAATTTTGAGCAACCAGTTGTGTTGTAAAAGTTCCTGAACTCGTATACGTATGGACTGGATTTTGTAGGTTGCTCGATGTAAAATCTCCAAAATTCCAATTCCATTGTGTTATCCCACCGACACCAGCAATTGAATAATCTGTATAAAGAGTTTGCTGATTTAAGCATACATCATAAAAATTAAAATTAGCAAATGGCTTTGGAACAAAATTAATTTTAACAATATCTGAACTTGCATTACAATTACCATTAGCGGTTGAAGTCAATAATAAAAAGACGTAACCAGCTGAAACTTCAGCAGCACTTGGTGTATACGTAGAATTTAAAACAGCATTACTCGGTAAATAAGTTCCAGCTCCGCCTGTCCAAACTCCTGTTGTTGTTGGACCAGAAACAGTGCCAGATAAAACTGAATTTACATTGTTTTTACAAATAAATAAATCCACTCCTGCATTAACACTTGGTGGGGATGTGAAAACAACTAAAATACTATCTTTTGAAGGGTTACAGGTTAAATTATTTGTTGATGAAAGGTATAATGAAATTTGCCCTGCTGCAACATCTGCAGAACTTGGAAAATAATTTGTATTCAATATGATATTACTTGGACTAAAATTTCCAGAGCCACTTGTTGTCCATTTTCCTGTGGTTGTTAATCCTCCAACAATTCCATTTACGGTTAAAGTCGGATTATTTGCACAAACTGAATAGCTTACTGGACCAGCATTTACAAAAGGTGCAGGTGTAATTGTAATTTTCATTGTATCCCTCTCTAAGGAACAAATGCCACTTCCAGTAGACGTTAAAATCAATTTAACTGAACCAGAAGCTATATCTGATACACTTAGCAAATACATAGCATTAAGTGCTAAATTATTTGGCACAAAAGTTCCTGTTCCTGTGCTGTTCCATATACCTGTAGAAGCTCCACCAATAATAGAACCATTCAAATTTACAGTTCCAATATTTGCACAAATAATTTGATCAACCGATGCATTAACGATCGGTGATGGTTTAACAGACAATAATAATGTGTCTTTAGTAATAGGGCACGGACCGTTAGATGTTAAGTATAGTTTAACTGGTTTAACTGTGGTATCTATTTGGCTGGGGATATAGGTATTTGATAAAACTGAAAGCGAAGACGTAAATGAACCAAAACCATTGGTTGACCAAGTTCCTAAAACATTACCACCTCCAATAATTCCATTCAATTGAATACTTCCGTTCGCGCAAATGGTATAATCTGCACCAGCATTAATTAACGCTTGAGTAGAAAAATCAGAAATATAAGCATATGCACTGCCATTTGCATGAGAACCATTTAAAATTCCCAAACCAAAAATATCTCCAGAATTAGTAATCGTATTATGAGATCCAACGGGGATTGTTGCCGTATTGAAATACAATTTTGAAGTTTTAATTAACCCAGAAGAACCAGGAACAACTGTAAATGATGAAGATGGGATTAATAATGGATTACCATTTAAAGAAAAATTGCCTTCAAATCCTGAACGTGTAAATACATTTATAGCTAAAGAATCTATCGATGTTCTTGTAAAAGAGGCTGAAAAAGTTCCTGCACAGTAAAAAGCAGGAACTTGCGCACCACTTAATCTACAACCATAACCAGAAACATGAAAAACATAAATAGGCTTATTCGATTTAATATATGCAATTGAATTGCTTAAAGAGTAAACATGAGTTTGACTAAAATTTAAAAATGGTGTAAGTGTTGTTGTACCATCATTAATGGTAAGTTGAGTTCCATTTTGAGTAGCCAAAATAAATACTTTATCAACACTTCCAGCTCCTTTATTAATAATATAATCAGTACCTATAAAAGTAGAATTAGTAATTTGATCCCCTACACTGCTTCTACAACCAAATTGACTTAATCCGCTTGATTGAATAGAAATTGCAATTGGATTATTTGATGAAACAATTGAACCAGCTAGACTTGTAGATGCACTTCTGGAAGAGTCTTGACAAGAAAAGGTTTGTCCACGTTGAAGCAATAGGGTAAATGTAACGTTAGCGAGATGGCCAATGATGTTTGTTTTCGGAGTAATTAAAACAGTAGTTGTGTTTTGTGAAGCAACAATTTCGAAGGAGGAATATGATTTTGGAGTTGTGGCAGGCAATTGGTTCCAAAATTCTTGCATCGGCACGTAAAAATCTTTACCTAATGCTTTCGATCCTTTAAAAGAAAAAAATTCTTTATTAAAGTTAGCGTTTATTGAGTATAAAACGGAAATTTTTTGAGTAGATGAAACATAAAGGCCTTTATTTAAAATAGCGTTTGGAAGATTGTTTTCAATATTACTAATAAAAGGAGTTAAATTAATTGAATCAATAGAATTTGCTGGAATTACTTTAATAATAGGTAAAAAAGTTAAATCTGCAGGCTGAGATAAAGTAACCGTAGAAGGTTGATTATACGTATTGATGTATAAATAGATGGGGCGATCTCCTAAACCTTGAGAAAAATCAGGTGCAGCGAACCAAAATGCTGTATCTACTTGTGCTTTCGAATAAAAAAGAAAGCAAAGAAAGGAAATAGAAATAAATATTTTCTTAATGAACATATATTTTTCAAAGATAAAACAGTTTTTATAAACGACCAAAATATAATTACAAAAATTTTACAATTTAACAAATACTAAATAATTGTTAAATTTTAACAGGAAACTTGTAGAACAAAAATAGTTTATTTAGTTTTGTATTCGAAAAAAAATGGACGCACAAGAAAAAATATTAAAAATATCCCTCGATTTATTTTTTAAATACGGAATAAAACGTGTTACCATGGATGATATAGCCAAGGAATTAGGCATGTCTAAGAAAACAATCTACCAGTTTTACAAAGAAAAAGATGAACTAGTTGATCAATTATGCCAAATTGAAATGCTGAAGCAAGAAAAACTTTTTAAAGAAATTAATGATTTAGCTATAGACCCTATTCATGAATTAATGCTTATCTCTTTAAAAATGAGTGATATGATGCAACATATTAATCCTATGTTTTTTATTGATCTACAAAAATATTACCCAAATGCATTCGCAACATTTCAAAAATTTAAAGAAAACTGCGCGTTTAAAGACATTCTTAGAAATGTGAAAGAAGGTAAAAAAGCAGGTATTTATCGTGCTGACATAAATGAAAATTTTGCAGCAAGGCATCGATTAGCACAAATAGATATGTTAATGTTCGGTAATTACTTTTCGTTTGAAGAAATAAGCTTTACAAAATCTAACGAACTATTACTAGATGTTTTTGTCTATGGCATTTGTACAATTAAAGGTCATAAACTCATTAATAATTACAAAAAAATAAAAGAAGAAGAATAAATATGAATATTAAAACAATTAAAAATTACGCCGTTGTGTTTTCTATGACCTTTGCTCTATTAACAGCAAAGGGTCAAAACGCTGGCTCGTCTAATTACAGTCTGAAGCAGGCTATCGATTATGCATTTAAAAATAGTCCGAACTACCTTAATGCAGAATTGGAAATACAAAATTCTAAATACAGAAAAAGAGAAGTTCTTGGTGTTGGTCTTCCTCAAATTAACAGCAGTGTAGATTTAAAAGATTATATTGATATTCCTACTTCTTTATTACCTGGTCAATTTTTTGGAGCTCCTGCGGGTACTTTTATTCCTGTAAAATTTGGAACGAAATATAATGCAACCGCTGGCTTTAGCGCTTCTCAATTAATTTTTAGTAGCGATTATATTGTTGGTGTTAAAGCAGCTAAGGAATTAATAAATCTTTCCACTATCAATGTAAATAGAAGTAAAACAGAGTTGGTTTCTTCTGTATCAAAAGCTTACTACAATGTTATTGTTAACAAAGAACGCATCAAACTTTTAGATGCGAATATAGTTAAACTAAAAAAAATATTTGATGACACAAAAGCCTTTAACCAAGAAGGTTTTGTTGAGCAAATTGATTTGGAAAGATTAGAAGTTCAGTACAATAATTTAGTGGTTGAAAAAGAAAAAACGGATCGCCTAATTGGTTTATCAGAAAATTTATTAAAATTTCAAATGGGTTATAAAATTGCTGAACCCATCGTTTTAACTGACTCTCTTACATTTGAAAATAATGATGTGGCATCTTTACTTTCAGGAAAAATGGATATCAGTAAACGTGCGGATTATCAGTTATTACAAAGTCAACAACGATTATATCATTTAGATTTAAAACGTCAGCGTTTGGGTTACTTGCCTACAATGGCAGCTTATGGTTCTTACCAATTTAATGCGCAACGTCAAAAATTTGACTTCACGGACGGCAGTCAATCTTGGTTTAAAATTTCATTAATTGGCGGAACAGTTAACTTAAATATTTTTGATGGATTGCAAAGACATAACCGAATTCAACAAGCAAAAATTGCAGTTCAAAAAGGTGAAAATAATTTAAAAAACATTGAGTTAGCTGCGGAAATTGAAGCAAGTATTTCTGAAGTTACCTATATTAATGCATACGCGTCTTTACAAACACAAAAAAGAAATATGACTTTGGCTCAACATGTATTTGATGTGTCTCAAAAAAAATATGAGCAAGGAGTTGGCAGTAATCTCGAAATCACAAATGCACAAACTGCATTAAAAGAGGCTCAAACGAATTATTATAATGCTGTTTATGATATGATTGTATCAAAAATAGATTTTCAAAAGGCAACAGGAACATTAATTAAATAAATTTTTAAATAAAAAACAAAACCACACACATGAAAAATACCATTTTATTCGTCGTAATTGCCTCTATCGCTATAGCTTGCAGTACACCAGATAAAAAAGCTGAATTAGAAAAGCTAAGAACTGAAAAGGCTGCCATAGAATCTAAAATTACTACCTTGGAAGAAGAGTTAGCGAAATCAGATACAACTAAAATAAAATTAATTGACATTGTTGCAATGCCTTTAATGCCTCAAACGTTTAAAACATACATTGAAGTGCAAGGAAGAATTGATGCTGATGAAAACGTATCATTATCCTCAGAAATGCCTGGAACTGTTACAAAAATTAATGTAAATGTTGGTGATGAAGTAGTTAAAGGACAGGTGTTAGCTGAAACAGATACACGTATTGTAACACAACAAATTTCTGATTTACAAACTAATTTAGATTTAGCAACTCAAGTTTATCAAAAACAAAAAAACTTATG
>JBIISW010000205.1:0-3569 GCA_044340865.1 Bacteroidia bacterium
GGTACCTGGCCCGAAACCTAAAAAAGGTTTTTCTTGAAACATTTGAATAGCACAATTCCAGCGGTTTAATCGTTCAACATTTGAAACATCCGTTGAAATATTAGTCATAGATTCAATATTTTGAGTAAAATCGCCATCAGAATCGGTATTGTTTCTTCCGAGTATCATGAGTATTTCGGATTGAAAAGCTAAGAAAAACATGACTCCACCTATCAGTGTAAATAATAAAGTTCTAAATTTTATTTTAAGTAAAAGTGTGAGCAATACACCTATTGAAACAGCTAAACTTAACCAACCAGCTCGAGCATACGAAACAATAATAGCAACAAAAAATATTGATAATAAAACTATAGACACAATTTTCAAAATGGGATTTATATTTTTAATAAAAATAATTCCTACCATAACTGGGATAAACATCGCTAAGGCACAACCATAAGCAGTATGATCATTATAAAAAGGGGAAACAATCCAATCTGCCGTTTTTTCATCAAATCCAAATGAGGCATGCTTTACTGTAGTAATAACAGAAACGATAGCAAGAGCCAATCCATACAATAAAATGTGATTGACAATTTTTTTCTGATTTTTAAAAAGCAAGGTTGCCATAAAATAACAAGAGGTTAAAAACCAAATACGAGATAAAATATACTTTACGGAAATTATTGGCAATTCACTGAAAATAGAGGTAATAACCATCCATAATAGCTGAATTAAAATTATTATTGTTATTGGATGCTTTAAAATTTTTTTATCAGTGATACCATGACTTATTTCGTTCAAGATATATATCAAGGTCATTCCAATCATTAATGGCTCTGAAGGCAAGCTTAAATTAAGTCCGTTCGACATTCCAAGCTCCTTCAAACTAATAGCAAGTGGTGTAGAAAAAACCATGATGTACATGATTTTTTCAATATCCAATACAGCCAATAATATAACAAATAAGAATAATGGCAAAAGGTTATACAAATAGAATAAGCCTTTATCAAATAACAAAATATAGGCATTAACCAAAATGTAGGAAACTACAATGAAATAAAATACGTAAGTATTTTTAGTTTTTTGCAAAATCGTTTTGTTTTTTATGCGTAAACAAAATAATAAATAGAGATAATAATAAAGCGGAAAGTGTAAATAAAACAACAATTATAGCCCTTTCTGGAGAATGTTTTTTATCAGGTAAATTTGCTTTAGAGACAACTGTTGTATAATTTAAATTGGAATTTGAATTTAATCTACTTTTTGCATATTCAAACTTCAAAGTAGTATAATTAGTAAGCTCTGTTTTTAATTGCGACTGAAGTATTATATACTTCCCTCCAACCTCTTTCAAACCTTTTAGTATTAACTGCTCATCATTTGATAAACTACCTTTGCTTTGCTTTTTATTTATTATTTTTGATTGTGCTTTAAAATCTAAAATACCAAAATTAGTACGGATTGATTTTAACTGACTTTCAATTGAGTCAATCTCTGCTGTTGCTATTTTTAATTGATTTTCGTATGATTTAATATATTCATCATTAATAGTCTTTTTTTGTAATCTTACAAATTTATTTGTTTCATCAATAAGTGCATTAGCCATTTTTTGAGCCAACGATGGGCTTTCATTGATTACATTAATGACAATTGACTCATATAACGTAGCACTAACAGAAAAATACTCATAATAATATTTATCAAACTTAGCATGCGATTTTTCTTCTAGAGAATCTATTCCAAAAACACTATAAAGATTAAAACGCTTTGTCATGGCATTTTTTATTTCTTCACTATTCATAAATTGCAATAACTGCTCTGTCGAAGATTCTTCACTAAAAGCTTGGAGGTTAACAGGGAATACGACAGCAGTCGATTTAAATTTTGATGCTATAAATATAGGAGAAGAAATAAAAGAAGAAATAATAATTGCCGCTGTTGCAATTATCATAAATTTGATACGATGTATTTTTAGTACGTATAAAATATGAGCTGTATTTATATTTTCCATTAATATGTTATTGTTAATTATTGATTTTTGGATTGCTCTACTATTTTTTTTTTAATTTCAACTATTTTATCTGAAAACAACAAATACAATAGGGCTAATAAAAACGCCGATATAGTTGGCACTAAAATAATGACAGATCGCATAGGTCTTGCTTTTTTCTCATTACGAACTGCTTTCTCAACAACAAATTTAGAAGGTAAATGTCTTTCAAAATTGACACGCGCTTCATCATATTTACCCTTAATTACAGGATATTTAAAACGATATTTTTTTAATTTTTCAAACAAATCTTGATAAGCCATTCCGTATTTTTTCAATAAATCAAGTTTAACTTGCAGTTTTGTCTTGGCAGCTTCGTCGCCCTTAGAAACTGCTTTTGCCATAGCTTTAGAGTATGCTTCCATTTCAGACTTATAATCCATGACACCAAGTTCTCTAATAGATTGTAAACTATCTTCTAAACTTTTAATATTTGTTAATGTTGATGCGTATTCTTCTTCAATAATCAACATGGCTTCTTTTGCGATTATCTTTGTCATCTTATTCTTAACAGAATCGGCATAAGAAACGATAGAGTTTGCAATATTTGCGGCTCTGTCCGATTGGTAATCATATACATTTATTTTTATCGAAACATAGTCGGTTCTTTTAAATGAAACCATTTCGTCCCATTTTAATTTAAGGTAATGATTTGCATAAACACCATCTTTATTTATTTTCCAATGTTCCCAAAGATCATATTCATTTGCCGCCATATTTCTAATATCGGATGAATTAAGTATTTGAAGTAATTTCTCACAATCATCTTCATCTCCATATTCCATATAATCTTCTTGACTTCCAGGATTTTGCTCAATTAATAATTTAGAAACAGAAAATGTACGAGCAGGAAAAACTATTGCTGTACCTAAATATTGTGGAGAAATTATAAAAGAAATTGTAGTAGAAATAATCGCTGCAAGAAGCGTTACAATAAGCAAGGGTTTTCGCCATTTGTATATAATTGATAGCAATTTAATCGAATCGTTAGTTGAATTTTCTTTATTCATTGTTCAAATATAATATTTATTTGTATTTAATAAATCTTAAAATAGATTTTACACTAATTAATCCTGAAATAAAAGCCCAAGCAAAACAGGCAGTGCATGCAATTCCAAAATTAATCATCCAATTAGCCGTGACGTATTTTGAAAAATAATTGAAGGCAATAATACCCAATATAAATGTAAAAAGGGCTATTAGTAGCCGAACATTGACTTTAAACTTAAATATTTTAATGGCAAAATAAACTTGAATTCCAGCTGTAAAAAACTGTGTAGCTAAACTCGAAATAGCACTACCAAATGCTTGATAATGAGGGATTAAAATAAAATTAAGCACTAAGTTAATACATATACCCACAATAGCCATGGTGTTTAGTTGTTTTAAATTTCCGTTAGCAGTCAATAAAGTACCAAATATATAAGTTGTTGAAACTGCTGTGAAACATAACATTAAAATTCTAAATTCTGATGTAGAGTCAATGGTGCCATGATTAATTAGTGACGTTAATTCGTCTGAATAGAAAAAACAAACG
>JBIISW010000061.1:0-13930 GCA_044340865.1 Bacteroidia bacterium
CAACCAAAGCGGGCGTTATTAATAAAATGAAAGATAATTTCACAATATGCTCTACATTTTCCTTATGTTTAATCATTCGGCTAAAAACAGGAATAAGTTGAACTGAAAAAAGATAGGCAATCATGTTTCCTGCTTCTAATAATCGAAATGCTTTGGCGTAAATCCCCGCTTGCTCACTCCCAATATTTTCAGGCAATAATAAGCCGAGCATCACGCTATCCAATCTATTATAAAAAGTCATTAATAAAACTAAAATAGCAAATGGAAAACTTTGTTTTAATATCATTAAACTAAATGGCCAATTCCATTTTAGAGTAAAATGATGGGTTTTAAAATACACTGTAAAAAAAGCAATGGCCGCAGTTAGCACATAACCTATCGTTTGAGCATACACAAAGTTCATGATGTCAATCTGTAAGCCAAACCATTTTAAAAGTAAGGCTATACAGATAATGATCATTAACACTCTATCAGCAACAGAAACAAAACTATCCGTTTTAAAAAGATGAAGCCCTAATAAATTAGATCTCAAATAAGCAATCATACTAATTAAAAACTGGTTGACTGCAAGGATCGACAATAACTTCATCAGTCTGAAATCATAACCCATAGTTATACCAAGTAATATCGTAACAATTAAGTAAACAAAACCTAATACCAACTTCAATGTAAACAAGCTGCTAAAATGCTTAGTCAATAAATGGCTATTTTGAGCGATGTTTTTATTATTAAACTGAGTAACGCCAAAATCAAGAATAATATTTAATAGAAATGAAAAACTAAATAAAATAGCATATTCACCATAGGATGAATTTCCAACAGCATTTTGTACAGCTGTTTCGATACCTAAAGGCCAAAAAGGCTTAATTAATAAATTAAGAATTATTAAAAAAGCAATATTTGTAACAAACTTCTTTTGTTGCATAAGTGGGAAACAAATATATTGTTTTTTTTGGATTTTGACTTATAAAATCACCCTTCAAAGGTTTTTAATTCGAGCGTTTTCCCGTCAAATTCTGCATAAGTACAATAATTAATCCAATCGCCTAAATTTATGTATTTAGAGTTTTCTGTAATATCTAAATTTAATGGTAAATGACGATGACCAAATATAAAATAATTAATATCTTCTTTCTTTAGCTCTTCTTTACAAAATGAAAACAACCATTCGTTTTCTGCTCCTAAAAAATGCTTATCAGAATCGCCAGTAATAACTCGACTTCTTTTGCTTGACCGACGCGCAATATAAAAACCAAAATTAGGATGCAACCTATTAAAACACCAAATTAAAAAAGGGTTTGTAAAGCATTTTTTTAAAAATTTATACCAACCATCTCCTGGCCCTAATCCATCGCCATGCCCTATAAAAAATGATTTTTCATTATAAAAACGTTTGATTGGCTCTTTAAAAATTGTAACCCCTAGTTCTGAAACAAAGTAATCCTTCATCCACAAATCATGATTACCAGTAAAAAAAACAACGGGTATACCAGAATCCGTTAATTCCGCTATTTTACCCAACAAACGTGTTTGTCCTTTTGGTACAGTGTATTTATACTCCCACCAAAAATCGAATATATCTCCAACTAAATAAATTTCTTGTGCAGACTCTTTAATAGAATCTAACCAACGAATGATTTTTTTTTCACGCTGCAAACTGAGTTCTTGAGAAGGAACACCTAAATGAAAGTCAGAGGCAAAGTATATTTTTTTTTCTGGTTGCATTAGAAAAAATTAGTTTCAATTATTTTTTTGGGCTTAATGTTATGCAAATTTAATGTAAATCTCATGGTATCAAAAAAACCACCTTTATTATTTGCATTTAATGCGTCTTTTATATCCTTACTATAAACTAAAGGAATATATAACTCAAAAAAGTTTTTAAAAATAGTCACATTGAATCCTGCAGCGTAAAGCATTCTTTCATTAAATAAACTTTCATTAAACTCGCTCGTACCTATATCCAAAAATAATTTAATCGGAATTTGACCTATTTTAGGCGATTTAATATTCATGGCTAAGAGCCATTTTGTGGTTTGTCCTAAGGGTGTCCAAACTTTAAAAGCACCATCGTTTTCTGTGAATTGTGCAAATCCAACTCCATTTGTTTCATTCCTTCCAACGTAATTATAATCAAATAAATAATCTTGACTACCCGTCATTCCATTCATTCTAAATGCATAATTCAATCTATCCAGCTGAGTTCCATATAAAAAAGCACCTGCAAATAAACGAACATCCATACTATTTTTATTTTTTAAAGTTACTTCATAATTAAATTCCATACTTGCTTTAGCAAATTTATCGTTATGGTCTAAATTAAAGATGAGATTATACGGATTAATAATTTGTTTATTTCGTAATGTATATTGAAATCTATTGATGATTGTGTAAGTGCTTTTTTTACTCAATGATGCAATAATCGAGTTTTGAGGAGCATATAATTCATCAACCCATAAATGATTTGTAGTATAGGATACAAATTGTGTCATTTTACTTCGAGGATTCCGTTTTTTTAATTCAACTTCAATAGTAGCTGATATTTTATAATAATTTAAATTAAATGCCGAAATGGATGTATGATTAACTTCATTAAAATTATTGGTTTCAACAATATTGTGTGAAAATGTTTTTATTTTTCCAATGAGGTTAATCTCTTGAAACAATTTATTATGCTGAGTCAAATGCTTTGTCACATCAGCATATCCTACTGGTGTTTTACTACCAAACGCAAACATCGGTGCTATTGAAAACTCTGTAGGTTTTTGCAATAAACTATAATTATAAATTGCACAACCAAGCATTAACTTATTGTATTGATTATATCCAAAAATAGGCACGTAGTTTAATTGAAGGTAATTTGGGTCATCTAATTTTCCAATGAAATTAAACTGAAAAGGATGAGTTTTTTTAAAAACACCTTTCGTTTTAAGTAAATTATTTTTTCGATTAATTTCGGGAATAATTTGATTGGCATCAATCATGAAATAATCAATATCGCTTGGCGGAAATTCTAAAATGTGTTTACCCTTAAATCCATCACTCCAAATCGTACCAATCAATTGATGATCCTTAAAACCTGAAACTGAAAAAGGACTTACTAACGTATTATTGTTTTTTACAATGATGTGATGACTTTTATTAGGCAATAATTTGGAACTTACAAGTTTATAATCAATTTTATAATCTGTTGATAATAGATCATTTGTAAACCAATTTAAATCTGAATTAGAATGGTAGTTTAAACAATTAAATAAATCGTTAGGGCTAGGATGTTTAAACTTCCACTGTTCAAAATAAAAACGCATCGCTTTATCAAACTTTTCTTGTCCCATGTAATTCATTAAATAGTCTATTGCCAAAGCTGTTTTTGAATAAACGATAGCACCATAATTAAACTCTGTAAATTTATCAGCTGAACTACTAATTGGCTGATCAGTGTTTTTTCTTGCTGCTAATAAATATAAAAATTCGTATTCGGCTTTATGCTTAAATGTATTTAAACCAAAAAAACGAAACGTGCTATCACGATCTATCAAGCTAGTTAATTTATTTTTTGGGTACTTTGATTGAAGATACCTCATTTCATAAAATGAATTTAAACCTTCATCTAACATAGGAAATTCTCGTTCGTTACTACCTAGTATGCCATAAAACCAATTATGCCCTACTTCGTGCATGATGGTTGTTTCTAACGTTAAATCCGAATTACTTTCTCCAATTATGGTAATATTAGGGTATTCCATTCCTCCTCCTGCGCTGATTGTTCCGTCTATTGCTGTTACATGATTGTATGGATAATCACCATTTAGAGCCGAATAAAATGTAGTGGCGTCATTTAAGTATTCAATAGATTTTGACCAAAGTTTAGATTCGTTATTTGTGAAATAAGCCCAAGTGGTTACTTTTCGTTTTGATTGAGGTAAATTTATCTCTCCTTTTAAAACATGAAATCTTTTATCTGCAAACCATGCAAAATCGTGAACACGTGATTGTTTGAACGAAATGGTTTTTAATTCTAAATCTGAGGCAGGGAAATTTAAATCAGTTTCAAATTTTTGATCGGCAATCATTTGTTTTGTTTTCTCAACATTTTCATTTAGCCAATTTTCTTCCTCATCTTCATTAAGTCTATCACCTGTTGCAGCCAATACATAATTTTTTGGAAGGGTAATATCCACTTCAAATTTCCCAAATTCACTAAAAAATTCCCCTTGATTTAAATAAGGCATTTGATGCCAGCCTTGTTTATCAAAAACAGCAGGCTTTGGATACCATTGCGTAATGGCATAGGCTTGGTTGATATGTCCTAAGCGTGAAATGTTGGCAGATGGAAGCTTTACGTAAAAAGGTGTTGAAATAATAATTGTATCATTTGGATTTAAAGGCTGATTTAAAATCAGTTTACATATATCTATATGTTCTTTATCAAATTCCCATTTTACCAACTTATCGTCAACTCTAAAATTTAAACTATCTATAAATCCTAAATCTTCCGATTTAGCATAATACATTTTTGTTACACCATTGGTCAATAACTGCTTCGCTAAAGCCGTTTGATTATTTTTATAAGCATTAGGCCAAAGATGGAAATAAATGAAAGTTAATGGAGTTGTTGAATTATTTACATATTCAATTTGCTCGAATGCTTTTAAACTATGAGAAACATCATTTAGCTTGACGTTAATTTTATAATTTACCTCTTGTTGAAAATAATTTTCTTGAGAAAATAAATGTAAACTCATCCACAAAAATGCGATAAGACATCTTAGCATACATTTTTGTTTCATTATTTTTATTTTAAAACTTCAGCTAATTTCTTATCTAATTCGGCACCACGTAAATCAGTTGCAATAATCTTTCCTGCTTTGTCAATTAAAACAGTATAAGGAATAGATTGAACGGCATAGGTTTGCACTGCTTCACTTTGCCAAAACTTTAAATCACTTACTTGTGGCCATGTTAAACCATCTTTGCTAATAGCCTCTAACCATTCTGCTCTATCTTTATCTAAAGAAACGCCAAGTATTTCAAATCCTTTATTTTTATATTTTTCATAACAACGCTTCACGTTAGGCATTTCTTTTCTGCATGGTCCACACCAACTTGCCCAAAAATCAATTAAAACAATTTTACCTCGTAGTGAAGACAATGGTAATTCTTTATCATTTGGCATAGGTAAAATTAGCTCAGGAGCCTCAGCACCAATTTTGATAGATTGTGTGCGAACAACCATCATTTCTGTTTGCTGAACCATACCATGAAAAGCTTTAATATCCTCGTTGGTGGGGTATTTCTGAGTTAAGCCTTTATCTAAAGCTTGATAAACATCTAAATAAATTTCAGGTTTAATTTGTTGAATAGCCATAATAGAAGCAAAAGAATTGGCGTTTTCCTTAATTTTTTTAGCAACAACATCGCTATAAACAGCAACCATGTGTTCGTATGGTTTTTGTAAAACTTTAGATAATGAATCTGCTCTTAACGAATCTAATTTTTGAATAACTAAAGCATTATTAAAAACAGTTTCTAATGAATCGGTTCTTACTTTTTGATTTTTCGCTAATTCTTGAAATTCTAAAAACAATTTTGTATCAGGCGATCCTTCTGCTTTAAATGTATTACCTAAATCTCTTGCATCTCCGCTAATAACTAATTTCTGAGCCGAATCTAAAACGAGCATAGCAAAATTAGAATTTGTTAATCTCAATCGATAAAAACCAACACTCGGACTGTAGTTATTCAATTCAAATTCACCTTTTTCATTTATCATAGCGCTATCAACAACTGCTGGTCCTTTTTGAGATAACTTCTCTAAATAAATAGTTTCGGATTTAGAATTTGATAAACTACCTTTTATCTCGAATCCTGAATTATTTTTTGAATTTGAATTTGTACAAGCATATAAGCCAGCTAATACAATTGATAGAACAATTAATTTATTCATTTTTAATGGTTTTGAATTGAAAACAAATATCCTATTTATTTTCTAAATACCAACCTAATAAATTTCCTATTTATTGACATTCAAGTGATGTGTAACTCACTTATTAAACCTTTCTAGTTAAACAACTAGTTGGTTTTTAATGGCTGAATAAATTCGTTCTGTAGCTCCAGAATTATTTAAAACATAATTCTTTGAAAGTTGAGAGGTCTGAGTTAAAAAAGTCTTATTCGTTAAAAACAAATCTATTTGCTTTGTTAGGCTAACTTCATTTGAAACTTCAAACCCAGCATTTATAGCAATCATATCAGTTGCTTCATTAAATTTATGATGATTTAGCCCAAATAAAACTGGTAATCCAAACACAGATGGTTCCAAAATATTGTGAATTCCATTATCAAAGCCTCCACCAACAAAAGCAATTGTGCCATACTGATAGACCGATGATAATATACCCATTGTGTTTAGAATAATAACTGGATGAGTGAAATCCTTTTCTTGCTCTGAAAATAAATGAAATGGAATGTCATTTATAAACAACATCTTTTTTAACCTTTCAATATTTGCTAAATCAATTTCATGTGGAGCAATAATGAGTTTTAAATTAGGATGATTTACTCTTAATTTTAAAAAGGACTTAACTAAAAACGTTTCATCGGTTTGCCAAGAGCTTCCTGCTACGATTACAAAAGCATTTTTGGCAAACTGCGCCATTGCTTCGTTTTTTTGAGGAGATTGACATATATTAAGAACTCTGTCAAATCTTGTATCGCCTGCCAAAACACCCGTTTTAATACCTAATGTATTTAACAAAAACAATGAATCTTTGTCTTGTGTATAAATAGTTTGGAAACTCGCTAAAGCTTTTCTGAATAAGCTTCCATACCATTTAAAAAAAGGCTGATGTTTTTTTATAACTGTTGAAATTAAAAAAGTAGGAACTTTTTTGATTTGTAACTGAAATAGAAAATTTAGCCAAAACTCATATTTTACAAAAATGGCAACTTTTGGTTGCAATCTATCAATAAATATTTTTGAATTTTTAGGGGTATCTAATGGCAAATAACAAACATAATCAACGAGCGGAAAATGCTTTTGTATTTCGTAGCCAGAAGGAGAAAAAAAGGTGAGGACTATTTTTTGAGCTGCATTTTCTTTTCTTATTTTTTGTAAGAGAGGTCGACCCTGTTCAAATTCTCCTAATGAGGCGCAATGCATCCAAATAGAATCTTTTAATTCAAATTTTTCTACGGCTTTTTGTAATTCAAGTTCCCACTTAGTCCTTCCCGTAACCCACAATTTAGCTTTAGGTTTAAATAGTGCGGCAATTCGCAAACCTAAATAAAAAAAATGTATAACAAGGTTGTATAAAATCATAAAATGAATACAGCGTTAATAAAAACGTCCTATTTTAATTTACATTAGGAATTAAAATTCAAAATTTATTTGTCCGTCTTTATCTTTAAAGTTTGATGGATCTAATTTTTCCATCGCTCTTCGATGCAACTCCATTGGCGACATTCCATTTTCACCTATACTTTCATCTTCTTCTATATCATCCATGGCAATTTCCTCCGATGCCCTCAAATTAATTTCTTTGACTTTATAAGAGGTCAATTTTTTTCCTTTCGCTTTCATATTAACCAATGGCGCGAACTCTACTAAATTAATCGCTTCATCTGCAATCTCTTTATCTTTTTCTTTACCAAACTTCATGTCGATGATTGGTAAAATTTGAGATGTTATTAATTCAATTCTAGAATTTTCATGCTCAGTAATTAGTAACGTTTTTGAAGCTATATTTTCTGGCTTAAATCGTTTCGTGATGTAAGATTTACTTTCTCCATCAAAATAAACACACGACATGATTTGTTCTGAATAATATTTTTCAATTAATACAGTGTCATCATCAAAATGATTTAAAATATCATAGCTATACAAGCGATAAAACCCCTTACTTGTTACTGTAACAATTTTATCATCCCCAGAAAATTTACCTAAATATGTTCCTTTGTTATCTTTATTTAAACGATTAACAGCATCATCAAACCAATAATCTTCAGCAGCTAAGGTTGAAGCACCTTTTTGCTTTAGCAATACTTTTTTAACCGCATATTTGGTTACAATATTTCCGGTTGAACTTCTTCCTTTAACTGGAATTTCAGAAAAATCGGTATCAATTTCAAACTTACGTAAACCCGGTGTTGGCTTTAATATAACCTGAATTTTCTCAGCTTCACCATTTGGATTAATTGTAAACCAATGCACATAAGAATTTGGCGTGCCTTTGGTCAAATCATATTCTTTTTCGCGTGTAATGCCAGTTACATTAAATCGCTTAATAAATGTAATTCCTTTTGGTCCATCTGTATAAATCATGTTATACGTTGTACGCTCATCATTCTTTTTGAAAATAGCAATGTATAATATATCTTTTCCAACAAATGTTTCATCTTTTTTCAAACTGGTACCAACAAAGCCTTCTGCCCTATTCATATACAATTTTTCATTTGCCATCACAACCTGAGTTGCAATAATGGTTTCCAATTGTTTAGTTTCTGTTTTTCTTTCTCTTCCTGTACCGTATTTCTTTTTCAAATTTTTAAAAAACTCAACGGCATAGTCTATTAAGTTTAATAAATGATTTTTTACAATCGCAATTTTATCATCTAAATCTTTCATGTGTTCCTCAGCTTTAATGCTATCAAAGCGAGTAATACGAATCATTGGTATTTGAGTTAAACGGCCTAAATCCTCATCTGAAATATCTCTAATTAATTTCTTTTTATGTGGTTTAAAGCACTCATATAAATAGTCGAATAAAGTTTCTTTATTCGAATATTTTTTAAAATCAATGTACATTTCTTCTTTAATAAAAATTTTCTCTAAAGAGGAGAAGTGCCATTTTTCTTCTAATTCTCGTTGTTCAATTTCAAGTTCTCTCTTGATTAAAGCAAGCGTTTGATTTGTTGATATTTTTAATATTTCGCTAACCCCAACAAATCTTGGTCTTTCATTCTCAATAATACATGCATTCGGAGAAATACTTAATTCGCAATTTGTAAAGGCATACAGTGCATCAATGGTTTTATCAGGAGAAATACCAGGTTGAAGATGGATTAAAATTTCAACGTTCTCTGATGTATTATCTTCAACTTTTTTAATTTTAATTTTACCCTTATCATTAGCAGCAATAATAGAATCTATTAATGAACTTGTTGTTGTGCTAAATGGAATTTCTGTTATAATTAATGTTTTAGAATTAAGTTCCTTGACGCGAGCTCTAATTTTAATTTTTCCGCCACGCAATCCATCTTTGTATTCACTAAAATCAGCAATTCCGCCCGTAATAAAATCTGGAAAAATAGATACTTTTCTACCTCTTAATATTTGAATAGATGCATCAATGAGTTCACAAAAATTATGTGGTAAAATTTTAGTTGCTAAACCTACTGCAATACCTTCAACTCCTTGAGCTAATACAAGAGGGAATTTAACTGGTAACGTAATAGGTTCTTTGTTTCGTCCATCATAACTTAATCCCCAGTTTGTCGTTTTAGGATTAAAAACAACTTCTTGGCCAAATTTAGATAAACGCGCTTCAATATATCTTGGTGCAGCAGCACTGTCGCCTGTAAATATATTTCCCCAATTCCCTTGACAATCAATTAATAAATCTTTTTGTCCCAAGGCTACTAAAGCATCACCAATACTAGCATCACCATGCGGATGATATTTCATGGTGTTACCAATTAAGTTTGCCACCTTATTGTAACGTCCATCTTCTAATTCCCACATACTGTGCATGATTCTACGTTGCACAGGTTTTAATCCATCTTCCATGGCAGGAACGGCTCGTTCCAAAATGACATAGGATGCGTAATCAACAAACCAATTTTTAAACATGCCTGAAACATGTTTTATGGTACTCAATTCATTATGATTTTCTGTATTATTCTCTTCCATCATTATTTATTCAACTAAATAACAAATATACATTAAGCGTCGAGTAATTCGAAATGAATTTTAAGTAAAAAACGCATAGATATTCACAAATAACCTTTTATAAATAATTGCTAATACACAATTAATTTACGCTTTAGAAAGAAAAGACTTTCTTTCAACTTTGCTTTTAATTTATCCGATTGATACGCATTAAATCCAGCAATTTCAATAGAATTACCATATCCATAAATATCAGACAACTCACTTTCGTATACTAATTCAGCAGTTTGAGCGTACCTTAAAGAAAGCTTTATGGATAAATAGGAAAGTTGAACACTATAAGTGGCATTTAAAATATCCGAACTGATATCTTTTTGAGTATTAGCATCTACATCAATAATGAAATCAGCTAATTCTTTTTGCTCAACCAATTTAATCTCGTCACCAACAAATTTTGACTTGATTATAGGTTCGATTATTTTTTGTTGATTGAGTTTGTTATTATTCTTTTCACGACATGAAATATAGACTGAAATGACATTTACCCTTGCAAATGCTTTCAATTGAGATGTTTCTATAAATTGTTTTAATAAAAACAAAGATGACTTGCTAACGCTATCATTCGCCATCAAACCTTCTATATCAGGATTTAAAACAAAATAAACTTCTTGATTAAGTGGCTTAACTTTTTTCACATTAATTTCAATGTCTCCATTCTTATTGGTAGCAGCAGTTTCTGAAACTTTTATATTTTCATTGTCAGATTTTACTTTAAATGGAAAATCAATTAAACTACCCTTCCCTTTAATTGCTACTTTATATACTAATGGCTTATAGCTTGGCTGATAAGGCTTTAAAACCGAAACTGTTTTGGATGGTACAATTGAAATACTTTGAATTTGACCTTGAATGATATTGGATAACTCAAAAATATTTTTGACTTTATTCGTTGATTCAAAATTAACTTCTTCGTTTAAATAGGGACTCAATATACCAAATGCTTGAATTCGTTTTTTTAAACTACCAGTAAAATTTCCATTTTTTTCATCTTCAAAAGAAATATTAATGATATTAACAGCTTTAGCAATGGCTTGTTGTTTTTTTTGAAGTTTTCTGTTTTCGTATTCCGCTTTATCTAATTCATAATACAACCAATATTGTTTGTCATTTTCATAACTGTCAATTAATTTAAAACCCTCAATATTATCATTACTACTCAGTTTAATTAATGAATTATAATTTTCATTAAATTGATTATTATTTTGAACGGTATATAAAATTGAATTAGTTGAAATATCAACTTTAATCTCTGAACTCAAATCAAATAAAGCGTTTTTTTTAGCTTCACTTTGATAATTAGCATTACTTAATTTATCGGCAAACCCAACACCAATAAATTTAAATGAATTAACGGGTCTTTTTGTTACCCAATTTGGTGCGAAGATTTGAGTTTCAGTTTGCGATACAAGTAAATGACTTAATACAAATAAGTAAAAAAGTAACAAATGTTTATGTATAACGACAACCTTCATTTCTATCTTAAAATATAATTTGTTAAGGTGTTATAAAAAAAATCAACTGCTTTATTATTTGCAGATGTTTTTAAATCTGAAAATGATTTTAATTCTTTCCTATTATTAAATCCGGCTCTCCAGTTAGATGGATTGTATTGGTTAACTGGCATTGTAATTCCAGGATTATATGGAAAAAAATTATATGGATTAAAATTTACAGTAGTACCGTTTGGAAGATTTCTTCCACGTGTAAATTCATAATAATCAATATTATCAATACCATCGCAGGTTTGACTTTGCGATGTAACTAATTGATTAGTATTTGCATCAATTAATTTATACTTAAAATCAAATGAGTAAACTCGTCTACCCCTTACTTGATTGTATGGCTGAGGCTTAAATTCAGTTACTAAAATGGTATCTCGACGTGTTACAATTTTTTCGTAGCAAATAGATGATGATCTCGTAATAGGTGTTTCTATTTCTTTTTTACTCGTTACATCAAATGCATAAAAATAATCTGCGCCAGTTGCTTTTTTAATGGCTTGTATTAAATCAATATTTCCAACATTTGAAATATCACTCATCGCTGGCATAAATAAAAAAGGCGTGTTATTGATTAATTTCACCTTATCGTTATTTTGATAAGATAATTCGATGAAGCTATTTAAGAGTTGATCTTCAATGTCTTTTTCGGATGAATTTTTGGGTTCAAAAATGATAAAAGTTTTCTTTTGTAAGTCAATCGTCAATTCCAAAAGTTCTTTAGCGTCTTTATAGTTAACAGATATAGAATTTATCTTTATTAAGTTAGTTTGCGCTGATTTGTAATTCTTAAACTCCATTTCTCTAATAGCAATTAGATAAAGTGGTTCGCAATTCGCAATGATTTCTAAATCGTTGGTGTTTTTATAATTAGAGTTGTATTTTTTAATTTTACTAATGCTTTTCAATGCCAAATCAAATTTATTTTGATTCACGCACTCAACTAATTCAGTGTAATTTTTAGATAGATAAAATTCCAATGCCTTATTATAATCATCTTGATAGGCGCTTGGATAATTTAAGGTTACATTTAAATTAGATGCTTTTTGTGTAAAGTTTCTTAATCGATCGAATGTTTCTATCGATTGTTCAAACTGTTGTGTGTTGAATTCTCTAAAGAATTCAGACGATAAATTATTGATATGCTTTTGACCAACCTCTTTCAATTTAATACGAGCGTCAGTGTTACTTTTTTTTCTTTCTAATGATTCAAAATAATACTCGGCAGCTTCACTTACAAGTCCTTGTTTTTCTAATCTTTCGGCTGCTTTAAAATACTTTTTAGACCCAGTGCAAGACACAAGCCAAAAACTAATTGCTAACAGTATGTATACGAGTGATTTTATAATGTGATGTATTAAAGCAAAAGCATCTAATTTAGATGCTTTTGCTTAATTTATTCATTTAATTATTTTCCTTCTTCACCTAATTTTTTCATTTCAGCGTCAAAAATTTGTTGAAATTTTTGTTTATCGTAATCTAATTTTAATTTAGCATCGTTAGAAATTTTTTGATCCATTTTATCAAAAACTTCTTTTTTACCTGCTTCAATCGCCATCCAATACGTATAAGACCCGTCTGACTCTTTGAAAATTTTCTCTCCGATTTCTTTTACATTTGACAATTGCATATTTACCACCTCACGAGCTAACTCTTCAAATTTATTTTCAAATTCTTGAGCAGCGCCAACTGTTCTTTGATTCGTGTATTGATCTGTTACTCGTTTAATTGTTGCTTGTATGTTTCCTGCCATTTCAGCTCTAGCATTTTGAAATGCAATCTTTTTAGCTGTTGCTAAATCAGGAGATTTACCTAATTGTTTAGCTCTGAAATAATTTTCATCACTACGGTATTCTTTACCACTAAATGGCACAGAAATTTCTACAGCACCTGTTTCTTTTTGAACTGGTAATGCTTTTTTTGATTTACAACTTACTGTTGCCATCAATACAAAAGCTGGTATTACTAAATAATTAATTGTTTTCATGGTTTTTGTTTTTTAATTGTTAGTTATGTTATTCGAATATATATCAATTGGTATTCCAAAAAATAAAAATACTAATTTTTTTAACCTATTTTAACCAATTCTTCCTCCACATCTTTTTCAATTCGTAGATTTTGAATGATAAATTCTTGTCGGTCTTGCGTGTTTTTACCCATATAGTAATTTAATAACTCATGGATAGATGCTTTTTGATCGAGTAAAACTGGTTCTAAGCGAATGTCTTTGCCAATAAAATGCTTGAACTCATCCGGAGAAATTTCTCCTAAACCCTTAAATCTCGTTATTTCAGGCTTTGGACCAAGCTTTGAAATAGCAGCCATTCGTTCTGCATCACTATAACAATACGCTGTTTCTTTTTTATTTCTAACCCTAAATAAAGGAGTTTGCAAAATAAAAACATGTCCATTTTTTACTAAATCTGGAAAAAACTGTAAAAAGAAAGTGAGTAATAATAATCGAATGTGCATACCATCTACA
>JBIISW010000165.1:0-5191 GCA_044340865.1 Bacteroidia bacterium
AAGCATTTGGGACGCTTCGTTATTGTATTCGCAGGTTGAAAAGGATTTTAAATATGAAGTGGTTGGACAAAACGCAAAGTTTAAAAATGCAAAATTGAGTTACTATGCCTCTGATTTTAAATGGGCAAAAACACAATGCGATGTATTAAAAGGATCCACCTCTAAAACCATTGCCAATGATGCCTTAGATTTATCTTTAATTATTACAGATGCCATTGGTATTGATACCAATGAAGTACCTCTTCAAATGTTTGCAGCAGCTGATTTATTAATTCTTCAACATCAATATCAATCTGCATTATTAAAGTTAGACAGTATTAATAGTTTATTTTCTGAACATACCTTAGGCGACGATATCTATTTTAAAAAAGCTGAAATTTATAAATCTACCAATCGATTTGCAGAAGCTGCAAAAATGTATGCCAACATTGTTGAATTTTTCCCAAACGAATTGTATGGCGATGATGCCTTATACAAACAAGCCGAATTATATGACATGCAATTACAGAATAAGGAAAAAGCTAAGCAATTGTATAAAGATGTTTTAGATTTATATCCAGGTAGTATTTATGTGGTTGACGCTAGAAAAAAATACCGATTATTGCGTGGTGATAGTGTTAATTAATTTTTTAATTCATATCGATGTCCCTGCTTAGCTAGATTTTATATTTGAGTAATCACATGGTTAATGTTGCAGCATTTTAATCAATCATTTAAATTTTGATGCCCAAATAAGCGCAAATTCCAAAATCGTTTTCATAATATTTGGCATTTAAGAAGCGAATAAATACGCTTGTTCCAATAATTAAGCCCTTAGCTTTTTTAGGGTGATAGAATAAATGTTCTTCTATGTGTGCACCGTAAATTGTTTTTTGCTCTTTTTCTTCATGTGTGGTATATGACTTTACCAGTGTATAAGGTGGGACATTGGTGTAAGTTACGTTTGCTGTAGTGATGATATAGGAAGTTTCTTGCTTACCCATTAACATGGATAACTCAGACACAAAAAACAACCCTTCTGTTATTTTGTAACTAATATTTCCTCCACCAGTTGCAAACCAGATGTTAGTACTAGCATTTTTTGGCATGAATAAATTATCAGTAAAACTTATTTTTTCAAAGGCTAAGTTAAAACCTAATGCAATGTTTGAATTACTTCTTAAAGTAAAACCGCCAATATATTTAACACCAATAGCCTTTGTGTTAAATGCTAAATGACCATTAAATAAAATACAACTATTGTAATTTTTAATAGAATCGCCTCGCACAATAGCAGATTTTGCTGAGCTAACAAATGTGAGGCATTCTAATAGGATTAGTAATTTAATTTTGATATACTTCATTAATTCTTTTTTTGTTTTTTTACATTAGTTTTATTTATTATTCTATAAATTTTAAATAATGCCCCAAACATGAATTTACTATTTGAAAAAGTATTTATTTTAGCAAATTTTCTCAATAATAGCTTAAAAAATGCGGCTTAATGCTAACAAATTTTTACCCACTTTTTGTTTGGAATTTCACAACTATTTATGTTTTCCTTTTCCATTCTAAATATTCTTTTTTATTTTTCCAAAACCATTTTTTATTAAATAACCAGCTATTATATGGGTTTATTAAAGTTTTTTTTAAGGGAAAATATGAAGTATTTAAAAGTTTTATAGAATCAAAATTAGGATTTAAATTAGCATTATTTATTTTATCATTTGTTAAATCTTTAATATAAATTAAACTCAAATCTTCTTTACCATTTATTTTAAACCACTTTTCTTCAGCATCAAAACCAGCATTTACTGAACCTCTGTAAATTGTTTTCACCTTGATTGTATCATTTACTATTTTATATTCACCCCATTTATATTCAAGAAAATCATTATTATAGTCATTGTTATTAATATTATTTTTTGGGACAAACCCGGAGATAATGGATTCGCAACAAAAGCCATTTTCTAAGAATAAAATATTAATGCAAGTTATGTTATTATCAAATGTTACTGTTTTTTTTCAATTTTACCATCATTAGAATATGAAAGGACTGTATCTATCCTTTTAGGTCTGTAAATCTCTATAGTATATTGATAATAACCATTATTTATATTAATTAAATTATCATTTAAATTATAGTTTGATGCGGTGTGATTATGAAATTTTTTTCTTATGTAATGTGGAATTATAGCATTAGTACAACTCTCAAATACACAAATTAATAAACTAAAAAGCAAAAGTTTATAAGAAATTGATTTATTTACCATAATATGGTTGCAATAACGCAGATATAAAGCGCCTAAACGACCACTAGGTTGTGTTTGATAAATATCTTGTCGTCCTAACCCTGAAGACTTTCCTTTATAACTACCATCAATAGTTTTATATTCCATTTCATTTTTTTTAGTTATTAATCAATCTTAACAAGTTTATAGTATAAAATAGTTTCATTTTTTACTACGCGAAAATAATACACGCCTGATTTTATTTGAGTAATATTAAATTCTGTTTTTTGACTTTTTATAGTTTGAAATAATATTTCGTTCCCCTTTGCATCAATTAGGGTAAGGTGGTTTTTTTGCGAACCATCGAAATCATTGATGCTTACATTTACAAAGTCTTTTGATGGATTTGGATAGACGCTTATACCCTCATTCATTAATACCTTAGGAAATTCTTTTGCAGAATCTGTACTATCCTTTGATCCTACCCTAAATGGAGAAAAGCTGATTTGCCTCATCGTACGATTGCCACTGCCCGAATACGTGTAAACAATTTTTGATTGAGCCAATCCCAAATTTGACACTATTATAAATAATGATATTATTTTATGTTTTGTTTTCATGTGTTTTGTAAATTTTAAAGGCATTTGTTTTTTCTCTTTATTTATTAGTTTTAAAAGCCCCAATTCGGGGCTTCTTTGTTACTTCCAAAATAAAAAAGCTATTCTTTTCTTTCTCTCATAAGTTATTCCTGATAGCTGTTTTACCGCTCCTTCTATATCTAATGTCATCAAACAAGTAATAATAATTTCTTCTCCTGAATTGGTAATAATACGAGCATAGCGATAGTATTCCATTGCTGAAAAAGGCACTCCTCCTTTATCAAGACTTGCTGGTTTATATACAATTACTTTTGATAGCTCACTTATTGGGTATTTACGTTCTTCTCCATTTTTTCTTACAATTATTTCATTGTAGTTAATTTCTATTTCTTCACCTACATTTCTTATGGAATACTCAATATGCATATATAATGCAGGAATAGTAAACAGTAAATGGAAAAGCCCACCAATAAGTAATATTGAGGGGTCGTAATTAAAATACCACCAAGCACCAAAAAGTATTAGTGTCATACTTAAAGTAAATTCAAAAACGATAAAATGGTTTTTAAAACTTTGTCTCAATATCATAATTACCTCCCAGGCACCCAGCCGCTTTTTAAACCGTTTTCAAGGTTGGTCATATATATAGACATTTGCGATTGCAAATACATATAACCATCGTACGCTTTTTCTCCAGCCCAAGATGCACCACCTATAACTGCTCCACCAACTGCTCCCCAAGGTCCTCCCATGGAGGCACCAATAGCAATACTTCCACCAATAGAACCAAGTGTTCCCGCAGTCCTATATGCAAATCTACCACAACCAATCTCTCCGCTTTGCATTGAATTAAAATCAACAATTGTATTAGTGACAGCACCCACGTAACCAATTCTACCAAGAACTTTACCTGTTATTCCTAAAGCTCTGTATGTAGAACTAAAACTTCCAAATGTTCCTATTCTACTGCTTATTGATAGTGATTGTCGGTAACCTAACATTCCTATTTGACCTGCTCCAATTGCACCTTCTGCATACCCTGCGTAACCCAACCAATCATTTGTACTATTCAAACCCCCGCCACCTTGAGCTTTAGGTTTTATAGGATCATCGCCACCTGTAATAGCGATTGCTGAGGCATATCCCATTCGGCCATAGTATTCATCGGTTCCTTGGTCTATTACTATATTTTCATCATCTAACTCACGTGCAGACTGTCTAGTAATTTCCCAAGTTTTCCAATGGGTAAGCCTAGTAAGTGTTAAGTCCCCACTTCTTATGGCGTTTCGTTTATCTGTATGCGCCGCAGCGTAATTTTCATAACCCGCACTTAAGCCTCTCAATGTTCCGCCCATGGCTTTATCTTGATTGTAATGATATAAATCTTTATTAGGAGTTATTTTTATTTTATACTTTAATTTCATTTGAATTTATTCTATCTATCATTTGGGTTTAAAAGCCCTCTAAATGCGGGCTTTATCGTTACTTAATTTTCAGGTAAAAATATTCGAGATACATTTCCTTTCTCATCGAAATAAACTTCTATATCTAAATAATCTGCATTGTTAGAAGTGTAACTATAAAATTTTATTTCATTATTAGTATGTTCCAGAGAATTAGGCTCTCCCATAATTTCAATTACACTATTTTCATTCATTCCTACTTGTAGGTTCCTAGCATTAGATATATTCTCTTTTCCTATTCTAGCAGCAGGACTAAAATGCCCATCATAAATGATGTACGCAACTGCTGCTAATATTACAATAGAGAAAACATAAAGCACCTTTTTAACAACTTTCATCATAACTGACTTTTAGATTAGTATTTCGGACCTATTTCCCAATGAAAATTTGGAGGTGCAAAGTTTATGTTACTTGGATTTGACAAAAACCAATACATATATGTAGAAATCATAGAGGGATTTTGATTTATTAAAGACCCGTAAGAATTAAAGAAATTTACACCTAACCTGTTTGAATATAAATCCTGTTGATAAAAAAAACTATTAGTTCCTATTTGAGTTATTTCATTTGCGATACCCATTAAATGCCCACGCCTACCAACTACCATAAAATGGGTAATATCAACTTCCCGACCATTTCCAAGTTTTACAAAACTTCCATTTCCTGCTATTTTATTCGGAAAAGTATATCCAAATTTTGAAGATTGGCCAGTTATGATTTCATTTTCATAACACCCACTATACTCACTATTAAACTGGGAAAGGGATATGGCTGATTTCCCATATTGATTGGTATAAGGGTCACCCCCGCCACCTTGAGCTTGAGCTTTAGGTTTTATAGGATCATCGCCACCTGTAATAGCCATTGCTGATGGTATCTTGTAACGCAAATATTGGTACATGACATCAGATTTATAACT